>JAIBAG010000002.1 GCA_019695305.1 bacterium | reverse complement strand
CTAACCAGCTGATGCGGCTCGATTTTTTATCGCAGCAAAAAAGGGCAAAAAGTCCTGTTACAAACCAGAAAAAGGGGATGTGTGTTGGGTAGTTGTGATGATGTTCTTTGTGTTGGGCTATTCCATACAGCCAAATAAGATCGATATCTGGAAAAATAGAACCCAGTAAGCCCAGATAAAAATTACGTTTTGTTTTCCAGGAATCTGGGAGGGCATTAAAGGCTACAAGGCTTGAGGGAAGATGTCCGATAAACATAAAAAATGAGGAGGGGGTTTTTAGCCCCCTCCCTGTCTTAGTTTTTTCCTAATTCGTACCAGTTGATATTGCGGGTAATGGTCATGATGACGGCCAGCAGGGCAAAAATGCCTACCGAACCCATTAAAAGGGCATAACTTTCGGCCATGATGAGCACGTATAAGAATCCATAAAGCCCCACTAAAAAGGTGCCTAAACTAAGCACTGCTTTTTTCACTTTGATAACAAAGTAACTGTATCCTGTAATTAATCCTGTGATGGCCGTTGCAGCTGTGAGATAGGCCAGGTTAAAGCTGATGTGTTCGGAAAGAGCGAGTAACAATAGATAAAACACGCACAAACCTAAGCCTACCTGAATGTATTGGAGTGCATGGATGCGCAGTCCAAAAATAACCTCACATAAAAAGTAGAGTGTGAAGGTAAGAAAGATAAACAAAAAGCCGTATTTGAGGCAGCGCTCGGAGGTGGTGTATAAATCAACCGGTTCTATTAGATTGACGCCCAATTTGGGAGAAAAAGTTTCTCCCTTAAAGAGGACATTGTCCAGTTTGTCGTCATCCATGGTGGATAGTGCCTGAATAATTTGCCAATTGGCTGTAAAGCCGGTTTGGGTAATCTTGTAATCGGAAGCATAGTCTCCAAAAAAACTAGGGGAAGACCAATTTGAGTCTAAATTTATACTCATGCGTTTAGAAAGCGGTACAAAAGCCAGATTACCCGAAGAGCGAATGTTAAAATTGGTGCTAAATGTTGTATTTTTTGCTTTCAGAAGTTCCAGTGTTGCCAAGCTTAATTTGCCGTAGATTGCTTCTTTGTTCATTTTTTTAAAATACGAGGCGGTCAAGTCAGATACGGGAGGTTCAGCCTGATTTAGCTCTGTAGTATTTTGATCAATGGTGAGGCTTACTGTATTGGTGAAGCCTTTGAGAGATGTGGCTTTGATGAAAATAAAGCTATCGTCCCACAGGATATTTTCGGGGGCTATTTTTTTCTTGGTAAAATCAAGGGGCAGATAACTGCCGTCAAAGTGAATGCTACTTTCATTGACCACAATTTTGTGAAGCCCTCTTTTTCTTTTTTGAGCGTTCATGGATGCCTTGATGTTGATATTTTCTGGCCAGAAATAAAGAAAATCGATGACATCTTTTTGGGCTGTAGTTTTTATATAGCGAGATTGGACACTGTTATAGGTTTCTTGTGTAACCCATTCTACAGTTTTATAGGGGACTACAATAAAAGGCCCTGCAAGCATTTGTGGCCCACCCCAGAGGTTTTCAATGCTTTGCTCGGCTTCTGTATGGTTCTTTTTACGATCAAGATTTAATATAAAAAGAAAGGCAATGGGAATGAGTAATAAAACGCTTAATAATGAAATGGCAAAAAGTTTAGCTCCTGCCGAAAATGCTTTTTTTGGTTTTGTGTCGTTCATAAAATTCTTTCTAAAAAGTTAAATAAGGGACTATCCCTTCAAGAACCAAAGTAGACAGACGCTATGAATGGATGATGAAAAAACTATGAAAAGTTGATGAATTACGAAGAAGGCCCTTAATGTATTAAAATAGACCTTCTCGTACTGAGCTGCGCTCAGTGAGTATGAAAAAGAAGGCTTACTAAAGCCCCAGAAGGGGTATTGCTTACACTTAGGCTACCCCCATGCATCTCCATGATTTGCTTGGTAAAATTTAGTCCAAGCCCGGTGCTTTTTTGGCCGGTTTGGGGGCGGGGGAGCGAAAAGAATCGGTCAAAAACTTTGGGGAGGGCATAGGCAGGGAAGCCTGGGCCACTATCGTGTACGCTTAGCTTTGTATCTGCATTTTCGCGATTAAGCTTAATAACAATGCTTCCATTTTGGGGTGTAAAATCAAAAGCATTATCCAGTACATTTTTAAAAGCTTGTTCAATAAGTAACGAATCTCCCTTAATAAAAAATCCTAATCCGTCATTTAAGATGGATTCCCGCCTACGCGGGAATGACACAGTGATATTTTTAGCCGTGTATATAACTTCAAGTTCGTTGAGTACTTTCTCGATAAGAGATTCCAAATTAATTTTTTCTGACTCAATGATTTTACGATTTTCCAACTCAGCGAGTTTTAGCATCTGGTCAATCAGGCTTTTCATCCGTGCTGTGTTTTGTTGAATATGGCCTAAAAATTTTTGTTTGTCAGTTTCATCAGGATGATCTCCCAAAATTTCAGCGGCAGCCATAATGGCCGTTAAAGGAGTTCTAAGTTCGTGTGTTAAATTTTGGATGTAATTTTCAATGTACTGTTTCCCTTCCAGTGTTTGTTTCATTTCGTAAAATGTTTTTCCCAGCTCGCCCATTTCGTTTTTGCCTAGAGCGGGTAACGCCGGGTTATGTCCATCGCGTACCTGCGCTGCATAACGAGTGAGTGCTTTTACGGGTGCGGTAATCCACAGCGACATCAGAATAGCCAGTAACAAAATAGCCGAGCCAGCCAGTGTAAAGGAGAGCAGCATTTGAGGTTTTACCGATTCAATAAACCAGTTTACCACATTGGTAGGTTTGGCGAGCGTGAGTGTGCCTACTAAATTCCCATCTTTAATAACCGGTGCGCTCACATGCATCACCGAGTTTTGTCCCGAAAATTTTTCTTCGTGGCTGGCACGGGCCCCGTATTGGCCTTTTAAGGTGCGGGCAATGTTTTGCCAATTGCTGTAATGAGCGCCTGTATCAAGACCAGTCGAATCGTATAATACAATCCCCTGACTATCGGTAATGTATACCCGGGTTTCAATTTTGGTTTTTAAAAAATGATAAATTTTGGCGTTAAGCGAGCGGGTATAGGTATCTTTTAGAAGCTTATCAATAATAGTAGGGTTAAACGAATTGCTTTCAAACGAGGGGGCGAGCATGGCGGCCATTAAATAAGCTTCGTCCACTAACGTTTCTTCTACGGCCTCCAAATAGCGAGGTCTTAATTCATCAACAGTCCATTTAAACACACTGCCAAAGCCCACAAAAATAACTAAGGTTAAAACAAGGATGAGTTTGGTGCGTAAACTCAAAACTCCTCCTTAAGCGAATAACCTAAACCGCGGTGGGTTTCTATGGGGTCGGTTTCAGGATCAACGCTTTTTATTTTGGCACGTATATTTTTGATGTGGGCATCAATGGCACGATCGGTAGTGACGTGATCATTGCCAAAAGCCAGCGTCAGCAGTTCATCACGTGAATAAACGCGGCCAGGACGTGCTATTAAATGCTTTAATAAGTCGTATTCATACTTGGATAATTCCAAATCCTTTTCGTAAATTGTGATGCGCTTTTTAGCGTCATCAATTTTAAATTTCTTTGTTTTATCAGGTGCCAATACTAAATTACTTTGTCGTCTAAGTACCGCTTTAGCCCGTGCCACCAGTTCGCGCGGGCTAAAGGGTTTTACTACATAATCATCGGCCCCTAGTTCTAGCCCCAGTATTTTGTCAATTTCATCGCTGCGCGCGGTAAGAAAAATGATGGGTGTGTTGCTCGTTTTACGAACTTCCCGGCATAGGTCTAAGCCCAACATATCGGGCAGGCCAATATCCATAATGATGAGGGCCGGGTTTAAAGCAGTAATTTGGGCCAAAGCCTCACTGGCTAAGCTTACCCAAGTGACAGCATAGCCTTCTTTGCCAAAGGTATAAATAACCGAATCGGCGATGGATTTTTCATCTTCAACCAATAAAAGTGCTGTTGGCATTCCCTTAGTTAAAGCTAAATAACTGAAATTAACAAGAATTTTTCGGGCCTCCTCTATTGACAAAGACTTACCCCCATAATAGGGTGCAACCCCCATGAATTTACAGGCCTTAAATGTTGAAAAAATAGCCCAAAACGGGATCGATCAAGAAACCGCTTTGGCTATTTTAAACTGTTCCGAAGACGATTACTTTCAGTACGTCATGCCGGTGGCGCGTGCCCTCCGCGAAAAATTTTATTCCAATAAAATCAGCTTTTGTTCCATTACCAACGCCAAAAGCGGGGCGTGCGTGGAAGACTGCAAATTTTGTGCGCAATCGGCCAGCTACAAAGGGACTGCTGCCCCCGTTTACGGCTTAAAATCTGTCGATCAAATGGTGGCCGATGCCATGGAAGCCGATGCTAATGGCGCTACCGAGTTTTCGATTGTGACCAGTGGCCGTGGTTTAACCAAAGAACGCGAAGTGAATATGTTGGTGGATGCGATTACTCAAATCCGCAGCAAAACCGATATGGAAACCTGCGCGTCACTGGGGCTCATGAACCATGACGATCTTAAAAAATTAAAAGATGCCGGCATGATTAACTATCATCACAATATCGAAACCAGCCGCTCGTATTTTCCCAATATTGTTTCTACCCATACTTTTGATGATGAAGTGGGGACGCTGAAAGAAGCTAAAAAGCTGGGTTTTCAAATTTGCAGTGGTGGTATTTTAGGCATGGGCGAAAGTTTGGATCAACGCGTGGAATTTGCGTTTAACTTAAAAGATATCGAGCCGGATAGCATCCCCCTTAATTTTTTAAACCCCCGCCCGGGCACGCCGCTTGCCGATAAACACGATTTAACGCCGCTTGATTGTTTAAAAAGTATTTCGATGATGCGGCTTGTAATGCCCAAAACCGAACTGTTTGTTTGTGGTGGCCGCGAGGTAAATTTGCAGGATAAGCAGCATCTTATGTTTGATGCCGGTGCCAGTGGTACCATGTTGGGCAATTATTTAACTACTAAAGGCCGTGATTCATCCGACGATGTGAAAATGATTGAAGGCCTGGGGCTTGAAGTTGTGGCCCCGCACCGCAAACCCGAAGTGATAGCTGTTTGAGATGTGCGTAGGTGCGTAGGTGCGGAAGTGCTGAGGTTTAAGAATTCTTAACCTACGCACTTACGCACCTCAGTACTTACGCACCATTTTTATGAGCGAAACAAAAAACGAATCCTCTGATATTTGGAAAAAACAACTCGATGGTAAAATGCCCACCGACTGGGCTAAAGATATTGACGGTTTTGAAACCGAACTCCATTTAAAAAAGCAGGGTAAAATTGAAGAAAAAGTTTTTGCCGAATCGCGTCTGCGGTATGGTGCTTATGGTCAACGTTACGATAACGGGCTTCGCCATGATGGAAAAAGTCAGCAAAAAATTCCTTTTCCTTGCGGCACCATGACCAAAGGCCCCAACACCGTGTGGGATGCCCCCGGTATGGAACGTATTAAATTGCCCTATGGTGGTATGACGCCCGAACAAATGGATGTGTTAGCCGATTTGGCCGAAGAATATTCGGACGCTATCTGTCACGTTACAACCCGTCAGGATATTCAATTGCACTACGTGCATATCGAAGATACCCCGTCTCTTTTTCGCCGTTTGGCTGCTGTTGGTATTACTACCAAAGAAGCTTGTGGAAACTCGGTGCGTAACGTTACCGCGTGCCCGTTAGCCGGCGTGTGTCACGATCAAAGTTTTGATGTAACCCCTTATGCCGATGCCTTGTTCCGCTACTTTTTAGGACACCCCGATATTCAGGATTTTGGTAGAAAGTTTAAAATTGCCTTTTCGGGTTGTTCCGATCACCCCTGCGGGCTTACATCCATGCACGATATGGGGGCTGTGGCTAAAACCAAAGTGGTGAATGGCAAAACTATACGCGGGTTTGAATATTACGTGGGTGGTGGTTTGGGTGCTGTGCCTCAGCTGGCTAAACTGTTTGATGAGTTTGTGCCCGAAGAAGAACTGATGCCTTTAACACAGGCGCTGTTCCGTATTTTTGCCCGTTATGGCGAAAAGAAAAACCGCAACCGTGCTCGTGTAAAATTTTTGGTGCGCGATTGGGGTATCGATAAATTCCGTGAAGAAGTGTTAAAAGAACGCGCTTTATTAAAACCCGATCCTCGCTGGAATGAGTTTTTAAAAACCTTAAATCACCTTGATGAAAAGCCTGCCAAAGAAGCCGGCGTGCGTCCTGCAGCTGATGCATCAACTCCTTTTGGACAATGGGTAAAAAGCAATGTGTATGCCCAGGCTCAAAAGGGCTACAACGTGGTGACAGTTTATTTGCCTCTGGGCGATTTAACCAGCAACCAGATGCGCGATTTGGCATCCATCGTTCGCAAATATACAACAGGTACAGCACGTACAACAGTTGAACAAAATATTGTGCTGCGTTGGATACCCGATGGTGATTTGCAAAATCTTTATAACGATCTTAAAAAAATCGATTTGGCCGAACCGCATGCTGCCACCATCGTCGATATCACCGCTTGTCCTGGCACCGATACCTGTAAGCTGGGAACATCGGCATCGCGCGGGTTAGCGGGCGAATTGATGACGCGTTTAGCCGAGCAACAAATTATTCATAACGAAGCGATTCGTAATTTACGTATTAAAGTATCGGGTTGTTTTAACTCGTGCAGCCAGCATCATATTGCCGATATGGGTTTTTACGGTGTGGGCCGTAAAGCGGGTAATCATGTGGTGCCGCATTTTCAGTTGGTGTTGGGTGGGCAAATGCAAAAAAATGGTGGGGCCAATGGTTTGGCCATTACCACTATTCCGTCTAAAGCCATTCCTGCAACGGTGACCCGTTTGGCGAATATGTATCTGGAAGGCCGGAGCGGTGATGAAAGTTTTAAATCATTTATCGAACGCACGGGAAAAATAGCCGTTAAAAATGCGCTTATCGATCTGGCGCAAATTCCCTCATACGAAGAAAACAAAGATTACTATGTCGATTGGGGTAACGTACGTGAATTTACCACCAGCGATATTGGTGTGGGCGAGTGTGCCGGTGAAGTGGTATCGCTTACCGATATGGGTTTAAAAGTGGCCGATCGTGAAATGTTTGAATCGCAGGTAGTTTATGAAAAAGGTGATTTGAATAAAGCGGTAGTAGCCGCTTATGGAGCCATGCTGCGGGCCGCTCAGGCTTTGGTAAAAAGCAAAAATATTGATATTTCGGAAAATCCTGAAGAGATCATCAACGAATTTAACAAATATTTTTGCGAAACCGGTATTTTTTACGACCCGTTTATGGGTAATCAATTTGCCAAATACTTGTTTAAGGCTCAGGAAGAGGGGGTTGATAATATCAGTGCCGACCGTGCGCATCAGCGCATGGAAGAAGCTCAATTGTTTATCGATGCCGCTCATGGTTGTAACATCAGAATGGGCATGCAGCAGCAGGCTGCGCAATAAAGGTAAAAAGAAATGACTATTCAAAAGATCAATTGGAAATTTTTTTTTAGAAACCCCGGCGATGCACAGCCGGATGAGTTTTTTAAAGTTTTAAACACCTGGATTCCCAATAGCCCCGAGGTTTTTGTGGATGTGGCCGATTATAAGCATGTTCACGACGGCCCGTTAACTCTCCTTTATGGACACTATTGCGATTTCTTGTTGGATGACACCGATCGCAAACGCGGTTTTGCTTATGCGTATAAGCGCGTGATGAGCGGAAATGAAGAAGAAATTATAACAACTACTCTCAAGGCTTTCTTAAAAGGTTGTATCCGTTTAGAAGCTTCTGAATTTAAACGTCCTGTAACGTTGTGTACCGACAAATTAGAATTTATCATCAACGACCGTGCCTTGGCTCCTAATAATGCTGCCACGTTTGACGCAGTTTCTCCTCGTTTATCTAAAGTGCTGGCTAAAGTGTATGGAGACGGCGGGTTTACGCTCAAACATCTGGATGATCCTCAAAAACGCTTTGGAATTTTGATTGAAGCGAAATCCAAGGTTAGCCTTGAAGAAATGGTGACGCATTTAGGTTAGTGTTATTTGAATGGTCTTTTTGAGCGTCTCTCTGTTTTACTGGCAATCATAATTACCACCAAACTCTGTAACGTAATCGGGAGTTCCTCCATCCCAATCAATAGGAATGGGGGAGCTTGAATAGGCATAGTTACCATCTATCGAGGTAATATCATCCGCCAGTTCTCCAAAACTGTTATCTCCCCAACATTTCACCGATTTACCATTAAGAATGCTGCATCTATAATTTAATCCTGTGACATTATTAATTCCAACCACATCAACAGGCGAGGACCGTGTTACGTTAGTCCCGTCGCCTAAAATACCATTGCTATTGCATCCCCAACATTTAATTTTGCCATCTTCCATTAAGGCACACGAATGATCCCTCCCCAAATCGATAGATTTTACATGGGTAAGTCCAAGGACACTAACAGGTACCGATCGATTAATAAGTGTACCGTCTCCCAATTGGCCCGAAGTATTTCTGCCCCAGCATTTGAGGGTTCCATCCGCCAGGCGCGCACAGGTATGTTGCTTTCCATTAACATATTGCAATGGATCGCCCTCAACAACAAAAGCAAGCATATCGGTAAAAGCATGTTGCCCACCTACTTTAATCCCAACAGCATTATTAATACCCACAACGCTTACTGGTGTGGTGCGGGTTATGGTGGTGCCGTCTCCCAACTGACCGGTATTATTGTTTCCCCAGCATTTAATTGTGCCATCACTTATTCTGGCGCATGCATGATTTTGGCCAAGGCTCATGCCAACAGCATTGATAACGTCAGGTATAGTTTGAGGTGTTTCCCATACAAAAACATTGGCTGTTGATGTGGCAGCTGCCAGAAACATACTGCCCCAACATTGGATGGTGCCATGAGCCAGTAAGGCACATGCATACGAGCCCCAACCCCCTTGTGTTTGAATGTCCACAGCATCGTTAATGCCTTCTACCAGCGCCGGTGTGATCATTCTAAAATCATCGGTAGGGATGCCACATTGTCCAGCGTCACATCGGCCCCAGCATTTTACGGTGCCGTCACTCATTCTGGCGCAGTTATAATCGTCTGAAACGGATATTTGTACGGCATTGTCAATGTTACTTACAATGTTTGGATTTCCATAGTGTGAAGCCAAATTATCACCGCGTGTTCCCCATGCACTAGAACCCCAGCACTTAATTTGTCCGTTGTTTAAAAGAGCGCAAGCATGAGAGTCGCCAATGCCAACGTCTATGGCATTGTCAATATCCGGTATGGCATTGGGAGTCGGTGATCGAGAATCACTAGTGAATAAACTTACCTTCCTCCCACTGTTGTTCCCCCAACATTTTATGCGGCCTGGATATGGGCCTGCAGAATAAATGGAGCAAACGGAATTAGCATCACCACCAAATTCTACTTTTTTTATTTTTACACAGGCATCACCGTATTGGGCATCAATAGTACTTAATTGTTGCTGATTTGAAACGTCTACGCAGTTATCGCAAGCATTGCCTAAGGTGTCGGAATCTGTGTTTAGTTGATCCCGATTTGTTATATTGGGACAATTATCGTTTGTATCTAAAGCACCGTCATTGTCGTCATCAGTGTCACAGACATTGCCCATGCCATCGGCATCTATATCCATCTGATCTTGATTGCTGATAAGGGGGCAATTATCTCTTGTATCTAACAAGCCATCGCCATCATCATCGGTGTCGCAAATGTTACCTTTGTGATCGTTATTGGTATCCAGCTGGTTTTTATTGGGTGCTAAGGGGCAGTTATCGCTTGTGTCTAAAATTCCATCCGCATCATCGTCGGTATCACAGGCATTACCCTGGCCATCATGATCTTGATCTTCTTGTGCGGGGTTGTATACAAAAGGGCAATTATCCACATTATCCAAATTACCATCCCCATCTCGGTCATTTGGGCCCAAAAGCCTGGAATGGGCACTGGAAGAGAAAAAGAAAATAAAGCATATACAAAATAAGATGAGGTACTTTTTCATTATACATTTTCGACCCTAATGGAAATTATAGCCAACTTCTGAAATGTATAGCAAATGGTAATATATTAATAATGAAGGCGGTGAGGGCTATAAAAAGGTTGATAAAAAATCCTAAAGAAAATAGGGTGTTAGTTCTGAAACAAGATGATCGCTGTTGGGCTTTATGCTCTTCGGAGGAAAGTCCGGACAACACAGGGCAACACGCCGGCTAACGGCCGGGACGTGCAAGCGTACGGAAAGTGCCACAGAGACTATGTACAGGCTGCCGCTTAGGCGGACGGTGCTGTAGTGAAAAGGGTAAACCCCGTGTGTTGCAAGGTCAAATAGGCTTTCCAGGTTAACACCACCGGCGGCCCGTCGGGCTGAGGGGAAACCCTCTGGGGAAGCGGGTAGACTGCTTGAGCCTTGTAGTAATACAAGGCCCAGATAAATGATCATCGCTCTTGAAAAAGGGTTACAAAATCCGGCTTATATGTTTCAGATATAACCCCTGTGAGGTGAAAGTCTCACAGGGGTTTCCATTTCTTTATGTCTTTAAAATTTTTCTTCAACCGACATGGCAATATTGTACGCATTTTAAGCGCGTTAGGTGTTTTTTTGTTTGCTTACAATTTGTATCACTTAAAAAACGAATGGGCGGCTCGCGGTCACCTGACTGTTATTTCGTATTTGGTGATGCTGGTGCTAGCAATTGGGATTTATTTTTGTAATTATTTTCCTTGGTATTCTAAATCTGACCGTGGCTGGGGTATTGAAGAGCATTTTGAAAAAACAATTGTGCCCACTGGATACATTCTTGTCCTCACAAACCTTGCTTATTGTGTTTGGTTGAACCCGTGGCCTCTCCTATGGGCTGTCATTTTTATGTTTGCTCTTATCCTGTCCGTCAATTTCATCCTCATTTATTTTCATTTCAAAGATAAATCATCCGATCCGCCGTCTTTATTTGTTCGCAATTTTCATTTGAAGGAAAAAAAATAAAAAAAATCAAAAGCTAAGTAGACAAGGCTTTGAAATTTTGGTACTTTTCCTGCATTACGTTACCATATACTACATTATGCAGGGGGTGGAGATGAGTTTAGAAAAATTAGGTTTGCTGTTTCTGCTCAACTACTTCAATCAATTGGGCACCGTAAAAAATCATCTTCTCTTAGCACTCCGCGAAGTTCTTTTAGCCATGAATGCCTCGGTAGAAATTGTAGCACAAACCGCTAACCCGCGTATTAAGGGCACTGGCTTGGATGTGTTTCAACCGTTAGTAAAGCAGGCTCAGGGTGTGATTAATTACACCATCGATAAAATTACCCCTCCCGATTCTCAATTAGAAGAAGGTAAAGCTCCTTCGGAAACTCATCTTAAAGAACATATTGTTGATTCTATTATTTCGGCTATTGATGACGAAATTGAAAATACCAGTGAACTTACCAATCAAAAGAGTCGCCTTAAGGTAGAGGCCTTACAAACAGTAAAAGAAGTGTTGTTAAGCCAGCTTAAACAGGCTCAAGCTAAAGCCCGTACTACTACAGTTACCAAAGCCCGCACTCACGTGGCTTAATCTCTTCTTCTAATTAAAATCTTACTTTTGCATGGAGGTAACCCCCTCCTGAGCCTCCCCCTTACTCTAAGGGGGAGGGACATATGCATAATTTTGTAAGCAAGTCCTCCTCCCTTAATGTAAGGGAGGAGACAGTGGTGGGTTATATTGTCTAAAAACTAGAAAATACCTCTTGCTTTAATGCGTCATCTGTATTTTCATACCAAATGCGCGCTAATTATGACGCAGGTTTGACGCAGTAGAATGCGTCAGATTTTGAAACTCTAAAGAGGAGCTTGTATATGGGACGTGACGGGAAAGTAGTTATTAAAAGATATCAAAACCGCAAATTGTACGATACGCAAAATTCAACCTACGTTACCTTGGAAGATATTGCCAAGATGATTAAATCGGGTGAAGACGTGCAGATTGTTGATAACCGCAATAAAGAAGATTTAACCGCCGTAACACTCGCACAAATCTTATTTGAAGAAGAAAAGAAAAAGAAAAGTTTACTCCCTCTCTCGGCCCTTCGCCGTATTATTCAGGACGGTGGTGAAAATATTAAAAACTTTTTTGAACAAAAAATTGATGCCGGTATGGATCAGCTCGCTAAAGCTAAAAACGAAGCTGAAAAAGTGATCGACTTTATTAAAGACGAACTTAAGCCTGGGGATGATGGAAACCTTATTCAGGGTGTGCTTCATAAAACCCAGGATATCTCCAAAAAGATCGACGAAAAAATTAAGTCTACTGTTGAATCGGTAACGCATGTTTCCTCGCTGCAAAACGAGATACGCAATCTGCGCAAAAAGATTGCACTGCTGGAAGAAAAGCTTACCAAGCAAAAATAGCGTAAATTACACTTCAAATAGCGGATAATCTTGATATAGGATGAGTTTAGTGATGAGCGCATCCTTACATAATCTTCTCTCAAAACGTCTTATCCTCATCTCGGGTAAGGGCGGTGTTGGTAAAACAACCATTGCCTTAGCTCTTTCTCTGTTGGCTGCCAAACAAGGTAAAAATACACTTTTAGTCGAAATGAATTCCACCGAACGGGTAGCTCCCTATTTTGGGCTAAGTTCCATTGGTCATGGCGAAGTCGCGCTAGCGCCCCATTTAACGGGTATCAATCTTAATCCTCATCAATGTTTTGAAGAATATGTGCTGATGACGGTTAAGTTTAGGGGCATTTTTGATCTCTTTATTAACAATAAATATGTGACGCACTTTTTAAACGCCGTACCCGGTTTTAACGAACTGCTCATGACGGGTAAAATTTACGATTTAGAGCGGCAGAAGTTAAAAAAGATATCAGCCAAACAACATTACGATCTCATTATTGTGGATGGTTTAGCTACCGGCCATGGCGTATCGGCCTTTGAAGTGCCCCAGATTGTGCACGATGTGGTGAAGGTAGGGCCAATGCGCTCGCAATCTGAAAATATCCTCAATCTTTTACGCGATGAAGACCGTACAGCCTTTTGTGCTGTGACTTTGCCGGAGGAGATGGCGGTAGTGGAAACGGGTGAGCTTTTAAAAACGGTAAAAGAAAAACTTAAAATTTCGCTGGGGCCTGTATTTTTAAACCGCTTTCATCAAAGCCCTTTTACGCAGTCCGAAGCTAAAAAGATAAATCCTTCAGATAAAAATGACGCAGTAAAACCGTTCTATTTGTATTCGGATCTTGAGATGAAGCGTGCAGCATTAAATGAAGAGCATGGGGAGCAATTAAAGAAGCTGGCGAAGGGTAACGATATTATAGAAGTGCCATTTTTATTTGAGCCTTTAACGCGGTATCAGGATTTGATGGCGCTTGTGGAGATGTGGGGTGAGCATGAATAATATACTCACCAATAACAAACTTATCCTCGTCTGTGGCAGTGGCGGTGTGGGCAAAACCACCTTATCGGCAGCTTTAGCGGTAAAAGCGGCACATTCAGGATTAAAAACAGCCGTTATTACTATTGACCCTGCACGGCGCTTGGCCACAGCCATGGGGCTTAAAGAACTTTCTAGCGAGGCTAAAAAGATCGACCTCGGTAAAAACGTAGAAGGCAGCCTTCATGCCATGATGCTTGATACCAAAAAGACGTTTGATAAATTGGTAGAAACTTACGCCCCTAACGAAGAGTATAAACAGAAAATTTTAAACAATAGAATTTACATCAAGCTCTCCAGTATCATCGCAGGCTCGCAGGAATATATGGCCATGGAGCGGCTTTATGAGATTGTGAATGAGAACAAGTATGATCTCATCATTGTAGATACGCCTCCCACTACCCATGCTATCGACTTTTTAGAAGCGCCAGATAAGATGATTAACGCTATTTCCAACAGCATGATTCATCTGCTGATTAAACCGGCGCAAGCCGTGGGGAAAGGAGTTTTCAAGTTTTTTGCCAAGGGCACCGATTTTGTGCTGAAGGTTTTTGATCGTATTATTGGTTTTGCTTTTTTGCAGGAAATCTCTGAAATGCTGATGTCGTTTCAGGTTTTACTTGATGGATTCAAAAACAGAGCAGGAGAGGTGCGGGAGATTTTGGAGAAAAAGGATTCTACGTTTGTGATTGTTTGTACCACCGATAAGAACTCTCAAGAAGAAGCGCGGGTTTTTAGGGGTAAATTGGATGAATTAAAGCTTAGTTTAAGTGCTGTGCTGGTGAATCGCATCTATCCGCAGTTTAAAATAGCCGATCCCGAAGCCGCTTTGGGGGAATTAGAAGAAGAAGTGGGCAAAACCACGGCCGAGAAGATGAATAAGGTTTTTAACGATTATCTTAAGCTTGCTAAACGCGATAAAACCATCCTTAAAAAGCTGAAAGAAGATATGGGAGAGGGTTTGGAAGTTTCCGCTGTGCCCCTTTTTGAAGGGGATATTCACGATATTGAGGGATTATCGAGGCTTGCAGAGCTTCTTTAACTATTCTATGCGAAGGGTATATGGTGCGTGTGCCCTTATCGCAGATCCCCACTTTGGAAGGCCTTTTGGCTTATGCCGAAACTCACCCTTATTCTCTTTTTTTAGATAGCGCCGACACGCGCTCCGCCCGTTTTTCGTATTTTCTTTTTAATCCCCGTGAGCTTTTTGAAGGAGTGAATCCTTTTGAAGTGATCGAAAAATTTGAAAAAGATTTTCCACGGGAATCGACAGAATACTTCTGTGGGGGCTTGGCCGGATTTATCGGTTTTGAAGCCGCCCGGTATTTGCCTGATTTTGCCCATATTCCTTTTAAAAAGAATGCAAATCCTGACGTTGTGCTTGGTTTTTATCCTTTTGCCTTGGTGATTGATCATGCACAGAACCAAAGTTTTTTGGCTTCCAATTTTTTGACTCAACAAGAATTGGAAGAAGTCAAAAATCAATTCGAAGAGTCCAAAGGAGATTTTAGTTTTGGGCCTTTTAAGGCTCCGGATAAAAAAAGTTACGAAAAGAAAATTGCAACCATTCAGGCGTATTTAAAAGCCGGGGATGTTTACCAGATTAATTATACAGAGCGTTTTGAAACCTCGTTTAAAGGGCAGGCGAGAAGTATTTACCAGGCTATCCGCAAGAGTAATCCTGTGCCCTATGGGGCTTTTTACAATACCGGAAAAGGCCACATTCTTTCGTTTTCTCCGGAATGTTTTATGGAAACTAAAGGGCGGGAGATTGCTACCTATCCTATTAAAGGCACGGTTGGGCGATCTCACGAGAAAAATGAAGATGCTCTTTTGCAGGATAGGCTTAAAACCTCACAAAAAGATAAAGCGGAGCATGTGATGATTGTGGATTTGGAGCGCAACGATCTGGGGCGGATTTGCAAAGCCGGTAGTGTGAACGTATCGCCTCTGTTTGGAATTGAGAGTTTTTCGCATGTTCATCATCTGGTGTCACGCGTGAGCGGTATTTTAAAAGAAGGGATTGGGTTTAAAGAAATTTTGGAAGCGCTTTTCCCTGGCGGATCCATCACCGGTGCCCCTAAAAGACGGGCTGTAGAAATTATTGCCGAACTTGAAGAAAACCCCCGTTTTGTTTACACCGGAGCCCTTGGGTTTTGGGGGACGGGCGGGTTGTCGGTTCTCAACATCCCCATCCGTACCTTGTATGTGGAAGGGGAGATTGTTGCCGGTTATGCGGGAGGTGGAATTGTTGTGGATTCTACAGCCCAAAAAGAATATGAAGAAATGATTCTTAAAATAGAAAGTGTATTATGCATATCTCCATCAACGGAAAAATTGTAGATCCTAAAGATGCCACCATCTCGGTTTTGAACCGCGGTTTTTTATTTGGCGAAGGGCTTTTTGAAACCTTGCGTTCGTATAAAGGAAAAATTCCTTTTTTAGAAAAACATCTTAATCGTATGGAATGGGGTACAACGTTTATCGGGATTCCGTTTCCGCATGCCGCCGGTATTAGAAAATCCGTCGAAGATCTATTAAAGAAATCAGAACTCCAAGATGCCCGTATTAAAATTATTCTCTCGTCTGTGGGTGAAACTTTTACGGCTAGCCTTCCAACGGATGAATTAGAATCCAATCTCGTTATTTTTGTGGATGCTGTAAAACCACTTTCGCCCAGTGAATATAAAGATGGTGTGGAGCTTGTGTTTATTCATTCCGTGTTTAATGATTTACCCCCCGTTTCCAGCATGAAGAGTTTAAGTTGGGTATCTAAAATGGCTGCACGCCGTGAACTGCTTGAGCGCGATGCGTACGACGGCATCATGATGAATGAAAAAGGCCAAGTGTGCGAAACCACTATTGGGAATATTTTTTGGGTGAAGAAGGGTGTTTTGTTTACACCGCCCCAAGCCGTGGGATTATTGGGAGGCATCACGCGTCATGAAGTGATGGATATCGCCAAAAAAGAGGGGATTGAAGTGCGTGAAGGTATCATCACCGAGGCCGAACTTAAAACTGTAGACGAAGTTTTTATGACTAATTCCCTCATCGAGGTGTTGCCTGTTACTAAAATAGATGAAGAACCTATTGCTAGCGGTAAACCGGGAAAAATTACGAAAGAATTGATGGAAGGGTATAAGAAAAGGGTGGAAGCGGAGAGTTAAAAATCCCGCCCCATTACTGTTTTACGTCCGCTCGCTTTAGCTGTTTCAATAGCCTTTAAACATTCCTTTTTTACAATTTCAGTGAGTGCATCCACGGCACAGGCACTTGTATTATAATCACTCACATCTTTAATCAGTTTTTTAACTTTAGAAACAACCACTAAAACGTCCGTTTCAATATTATCGCCCGATACCGGAGTAGATGGCGCATCACGCACAATAATTTTTTTGGGTGTTTCGCTTGTCATAGTTTTTTCCTGTTCTCGCAAAAATTGTTCTTTAGTGGGTGCACGTTCTTCATCGGCCGACGATTCGCGGTGGTTTTCTACACCCAAATGCGCATCCCAACAGGCTACACTACAAAAGGCATAATCGGTTTTGCGGGCATTGCACGTGCTTACCGAGCAGCGTTGGTATTTAGCCCCAAAAGGAATTTCCTTTTTGCAGCTGCTGCATTTGCGCCAGTACGTTTGTTCGAGATTGAGTGTCATTTAAATCGCCTTTGCAATTTCCTCCAAGGCATCCAGATTATCAATGGAGGAGGTGTCGCCCAAATCTGTTCCTAAAAACTTCTTTTTAATGGTGCCGCGTACAATCTTGGCCGATCTTGTTTTAGGAAGTGCCTTGGCAAATTTAATCACGTCTGGCGTGAGTGTTTTTCCAAGTTTGGCTGAAACAGCATTTCTTAATTCGGCACGTAATTTGTCATCCGGAGTAAACCCATCTTTTAAAACTGCAAAGCAAACAATCGATTCCCCTTTTACTTCGTGCGGTACGCCAATGGCGGCGCATTCGGCAACAGAGGGGTGTGTCATCAACGCCGATTCAATTTCGGCGGGGCCGGTGCGGTGGCCCGATACTTTAATTACATCGTCCGCACGGCCGCGTAAGAACCAATAGCCGTCTTCGTCCACAATGGCCCAGTCGCCATGGTTCCAGGTTCTGGGCCATTTACTAAAGTAAGTATCGAGATAGCGTTGCTTGTCATTTAAAAAACCTTTGGTCATGCTGGGTGCCGGTTTCTTGCACACGAGGTAACCCACTTCATTTTTAAGTGAGTTGCCATTCTCATCCCATACGTCCACATCCATGCCCAGCCCGGGGCCACCCAGCGTACAAGGCTTTAGGGGGATGATAGGGAGAGGTGAAAGATGACAACCAATAATCTCTGTCCCTCCCGAAATATTAATAATGGGGCAACGTTTGCCTCCCACGTATTTAAAATACCAATCGTATGATTCCGGATCCCACGCTTCGCCGGTAGATCCTAAAATTCGCAAAGTAGAAAGATTATGCTGCGTGATATTTTCGAGTGGTGTCTTTTTAAGTAAACGAATAGCCGTGGGCGAAATTCCTAAAATCGTCACCTTATGCTTCTCAATAACCTCCCACAAACGATTGGGCTTGGGGTAATCCGGGGCGCCTTCAAAAATCACGAAAGTCGAAGCATTAAAGGTGCAACCAATCATTTCCCAAGGGCCCATCATCCAGCCGATGTCGGTTACCCAAAAGAAGGTGTCGTCTTTTTTACAGTCCATGTAATAAGAAACTTCTTTCGCAATCTGTAAGAGTGCGCCGGCGTGGGTGTGGACCGTGCCTTTGGGTTTACCGGTGGTGCCACTGGTGTAAATGATGAGGCTTGTGTCTTCGGCTTGCAGCACTTCGGTTTTGCAAGGGGAGTTGTCCTTTAACAAATCATCAAACCAGATATCGCGTTTGTTATTCCAGGGGATTTTTTCGTCAAACAGCCGTTTAGCCACAATTACTTTTTCAATACTGGGTGCCCCGGCCACAGCTAGGTCCGCCTGTTCTTTAATCTTGATGCTTTTCCCACGACGCAAACCACCATCGGCTGTAATCAAAATCTTTACTTTGGCATCACTCATGCGAATAGCCAATGGCTCCGGTCCAAAACCCGAAAAAACAGGGACAACAATAGCGCCCAGTTTTAACGTAGCAAAAAAGGCCACCATCATTTCAGAAATCATGGGCATGTAAATGCCGATGGCATCGCCTTTTTTAACACCTAAACTTTTTAATCCGTTGGCAAATGCATTGACCTGTTTATAAAGCTCCGCGTACGTTACTTTTTTTACAGCGCCGCAATCTCCCTCCCAGATAAAGGCTATCTTATTTGCTGTCGCAGGGTCTTTTTGATGACGGTCTAAACAATTATGAACGATATTGATTTCGCCACCTTTAAACCAGCTGGCAAAAGGCAGAAAACCATCTAAAAGCTCGTCGTACTTTTTGTACCATTCCACACCCAAATCATCGCCGGCTCTTTCCCAAAACCATTCGATATCGGTTTTGCAGGTTTCGATTAATTCGTTATACGAGCCAAGATCATTTTTCTTCATAAAGCGCGTGATATTGGCTTTATCAATAATTTCTTGGGTTGGTTTCCAAATATACATAGTGCATGGTGGATGGTGGATAGTGGATAGTAAGAGAAAGAAAAATCCTTCCATTCACTATCAACCATCTACTATCCACTTCTTCAGCTAACTTTTTTACCGTGCATTTTACTTTTAAGATTACGTAAAATTTCTACCGATACTTCCTCGCGGAATTTTTTGAAACGGTCAAGCGGTTCTTCTTTCATGAGAAATTGTGCAAAAATATCTAGCTTAGAGTTCCAATGTTGCGGCGGGAGGGCGTAAATACGGTCTAAAATTTGATATGCTAAATTTGTTTTAACGGCCATAGAATCTAAATTACGCTCCACCCAATCAAGTTTATCTTGAGTGAAGCGAAGCGTGCCTTGTAAATCGAGCAAATAACGATGTTTTAAGTTTTCATTAATATGCAGGCAATCGGCTAAGTGTTTATCTATACGATGATGGATGTGTTCCAATAATTCCAAATAACGTTCTTCCGATTGATTTTGCGGCTTGCCGTCCGGTTTTTGAATTTGTTCTCCTACAGAGGCATCAAAGGTGATGGGTTTTCCTACTTCATATTCTATATCTACTTCGGTTTGTAGTTTTAACGATTGTTTGGCCATCACAGTGGCCGTGCCCCTAATGCCAATAAAAACCAGATGCAATTTTTCATCGCGATTTCTTTTGGCTAATTCAATAAGAGTGTCGCAAGCTAAATAAGCCGTGCCTTTTTTTAGATGGCCATCATCGGCATGCATGGATGATCGTGAAAAGGTTGTGTAGTAGCCTGCATCACGGCGTTTGCCCGACCGGTCCACATTCCCTTCGGGGCGTGTTCCTTGTGGGTAAATTGCAATTTCAATATCCTTTTCGGCTAAAAACTGGGCTGCTTGTTGTAAATTTTTAATACTCTCTTTTTGTTTTTTCCGTTCGATAAATACCATGTCTACCGATTCAATGAGTCTCCCCACGCCAAGTGTATTGTAAACAAAGGGATTATCTACAAATTGATCTTTGGCTGTAATAAAACGGGGTCTAAAGTTACGTCCCGATAAACGCCGTACATGACTTAAACAAAAAAAAGTGAGAACAAAATCGAGTTGGCTTTTGTGATTAAAGATTAAAAGAATTTTACCGGGCAGGTCGGCCAATTGTTCGGCCCCCGTAGTGGTAAGGCTTGCAGAAAAAAGATCAAGAATGCGTTTGCCCCACATAGAAGCCATGCAGTCAAATACATCACGGGCAAAATCGCGGCCTACATGTTTAAGCGCTCTTAAACTGGTGTGAGCCAAAAAGCCAGTGTCTATGATAGTAGGAATAAGGAGGGTGTAGCTTTGTTGAGAGCGATCGTGCTTTTTAAAAGAAACGGAAGCCGGATTCACAAGCTCAATCTCGTTGGAGGAGGGCATGGGTAATTCAAACGGCCCTAGCTGTAAATGAGTCGTTTTAAAAAAAACAGAAGGATGAACATGTGGGTTTGTTCTTAAAAACTCTGCCATTTTAAGGCTTACCCCAATATGGCGGTTTTTAGAGTAGGCATTAAGCATTAAAAAGAAAATGCTGGCTAAAATGCAAAGAGGGCTTAGGGGTTTATGAAAAATGGCATTGTAACATTCAAGCGTAAGCAGAAAAAAAAAGAAAAGGCCAAAAAGAGGATTGCGCAGTGAAATAAGGTAATACTCAAAGCTGCCCAGTGTTTGGTTAGCCTTTAAAAAGATTAAAGAGGGGTTTTTTGAATCTTTTTTACGGATAATAACGTTGGCAATATTCTTAATAACGCGTGCACATTGGATTAAAAATGCAAAAAGAGGGGGAAGGTAAAAAAAGGCGCTTAACGCCAGGAAGACTTTCATAATATTTTTGAAAACGTAGTAAAAAATTTGCTTTGGGTCAACTATACTCTTTTAAATATTCATATTAAAAAGTATAAGTATTGACGCTTGGCTAAAGAACCATTTAGAATGAGCTCCTTCATGCAAAAAATTGTATTTATTTTGTTTTTGGTATTCTTAATAAACGGCACAACAGCTTGTAGTGTTTCGTCGCTTACGTATCAAAAAATTAAAGATAAAGCATTAAGCCTTGTGGGTTTGGGTGAAACAAAGCCCTCTAAAAAAACTACTGGCAAAAAGAAAGAGCCTTCTCCCAATAAAGAAGAGGTAGAACCCAACTTTCCTGAGGTTCCCCAGGAGGTCGGTGATTCGGAGCCTTCCCCAACGGATGATCCTGCACTTTCGATACCCAAGGTACCGGTACCTGATAAGATAGAGGCTAATTCAGAAAATCTGGAAGTCCCTATCAATCCTTCTAATGATGAACCCACTCCCCCCGTTCCAGATGGTGTGCCTACACCTAACCCAGCTAATCCTGCTTTATCGCCATCATTTATGCCTATTGCTCGTTTAGGAGGTACGCCCGATGGTATTTTTGCCCAAAAAGATTTTGTCTATGTTACCTATGGGGCATCCCTTAAGGTATTTGATAAAGATTTAAATTATAAAGCTCAGGCTATATTGGACGCGCCCGCTTTGCAGGTGGTAAGTTTTTCCGGAAAAATACCGCTTATTTTTGTGTTTGAACAAAATAATACCTTTGAGGTTTTTTCGTTTGCAGCTGGTACAACATTAGAGTCAGTAAAAAGTTTTGAAGTGGCTGGACCTGCTAAAATACAAATGGCAGGTACAAATCCCCGTTTAGTTGTGTTTTTTCCCGATCGTATTCAGGTGTTAGATTTGTCTGATCCCGCAACAAACATCCCTGTAGTGTTGGAGTGGCCCGAAAAAGTAGACGATGCCTATTTAGCCGGAGATTTGTTGTATTTGGCTGTTGGCCCCGATCTGAAAATAGTGCGTCTGTCCGATTTGTCGGTAGTGTCAAAATATACGGTAGGTACTTCTTTTAAAATAGCGGGGACTTCATTATCACGTCTTGTTGTTTTGCCGCAAGATCCAAGCCAATTGGCGGTTCAGCTGTTTGCGCTCAATCCTGATGGTACCTTAAATAAAGCCGGGGGTTTGTTGCATATGGCTTCCCCTATTAAAAAAGTAACGTCCCTTACTGATACAGGCTTATATTATGTAGACGATGTTTTGAAAGGGCATGTTTATAATTTTGAAACCAATTCCATGGAAGATGAAGGCTTACCTCTAGGTTTGCTAGCTGTTGACCAAACCGTGCTCTATGCGGCATCTCCTGGCGAATTGGCCGTGTATAAAACAGAGATGCCCGTAACCAATATCTCGCAAGGTTTGGTAAAGCCCAAGGGAAAAAGTTATGTGAAAGGTAAAACTCTTGTTTCTCCTTCTTCTATTGATGCTGTTGTACTTGGGGCCGCTCCTAAATTAAGTTTAATTTCATCTCAATTTTACTTGGCCGATCGTGGATTGGATGGAACTCCATTATATGCCCCATTGTCAACAACGGTATATAAACCGTCCCTTTTGCATCTTACCTCTCATGGCTATGTGTTTTTTGATGAGGCTAGCGGTAAATTGGCTACGCTTAAAATAGATTTATCGGGGCTTCAAACTTTTGAGATGGCCTCTCAAAATATAAAAGGCTTTGATACAATTAAAACGGCTACTTTAGATCGTGTTGTATATGCAGTAGCGAGTAAAGATGGTAAAGGAGAAGAGTCCTTAAATATTGCTCAAATGGTAGGTGGCAAGAGTTTAAAGGTAGAAACCAAAACCAAAATTACTCAGGCCGGAGGATTGCGCTTCTATGCCGGAGGGACCAAAGTTCTGATGGCGGGTGGTGCGGATGGTATTGTGAGCTATGATATTGCCGAAAAACCAAAAGCCATTACAAAAACAAAGGTTATTGTAAGCCGAATCCCGGGTGCTCGTGCGTTGGATGTGACTGTTGATTTTAACGAAAAATGGGCGTTAGTGTACCATGAGTCGGGAAACGGCAATTTTATTTCGGTTATTATGCTGGATTCACTTACCGAAGCATCCATCATTGGCGATCTTACTTTATCGGCTCGTCAATTTGCGGGTTTAAGTTTTACTGATGGTGGTAAAACTGTTATTTTCCCTCACGAAAAGGGTGTTACGTTTTACGATTTATCCAATCCCTCCAAACCTTCAAAAATTACCACCTGGGATACGGGTAACGCCTTGTTTGTGGATGTAACCAATAAAGGTAAAACCGTGTGTGCCGCTTTGGGGCCTCAGGGCTTAGTGTGTGGTAACCGTTAAACAAGAATTCCTGCTTTTTAATCAAGTGGAATAGTTATGCTTTCGGGCGGTACTTGAGGTTGATTGAGTGGTTCGTTTTCTCGAGGCGGAGCTTTGTCGGGGCCCTCGTATTTTTCCATAGCTTGTCTAAAACTTTCGGTATCGGGGTTTTTATCGCGCGGATCATCTATTTCTAAATTGTTTTCAACCGACATTAAAATAGAAAAAGTTTTTTTAATGCTAAACGATTTAAAGGAGAGTGCTTTAAAATTATTGAGACTCGTGTTTATTGGAAAAAATAGCGTGATTTTGGCCGATTTGTTGGGTTTTACAACTTGAGGGTATTCAAAGTTTTTTTGAAGGCCTTCTGGAAGCGAAACCCACAGTTTTTCAGAAGCAAGGCGTAAGTGATTAATGGCCGTTGATTTTTTACCCAAACTATCTTCCAGTTCCCATTTATCTTTTAATGGATCGAGCAAAATATTATTTTGATTATTGTTGGTAACCACCACATTTAAAATTTTATAACCTTTAACAAGATTATCTAAGCGGTCGTCATAGAGGGCATCAATAGCAATGCCCCAGCCTTGTATAATGAGGCCTGCTTCCGATTCAATAACTTTGGGCTCTTTAGTGCGTTTGGACGTTTTTTTTTCGAGCGCGTGTGCAAAAGGGTTTAAAAAAGTGGCAATTAGAAGGGTAAGCAACGCTAAGGGGATTTTTTTCATAAACTTAACTCCTTATAAAGCGAATTTCTATTAAGCAAAAGTGATTTTTCCGTAACGAATCCAAATCTATAATGGTTTTTACAAAAGTGATGATGGGGAAGGCGTGGTAGAGAATTACTGGTTTCCTACTGAAGCTTTTGGACTAGGCCGTAAAAACTTAGTAAATACCCTTGCTTTTTTTTAAACGAGTGTGTATTCAGGACCGCTTTTAAAATTTTAAGCCGTTCTGCCTTGCAGCAAAATAAGAATATCATGCGTGATATCCGCAACTTGGAAGGTGTTACGGAAAGTGTACGTTTAGTACTATTTAAGGAGAATTATGACGGAAGTTTCGATTAAAGAAATGATTGATGCCGGGAGCCACTTTGGCCACCAAACCAAACGTTGGAATCCCAAAATGAAGCCCTACCTTTACGGTGTTCGTTCGGGTATCCATATTATTGATTTGCAACAAACCTTAAGCATGGCCAAAAATGCTTTTAAAACGGTGGAAGATGTTGTGGCCTCCGGTAAAGGCGTTTTGTTTGTGGGCACTAAAGCTCAGGCGCAACCGGTTATTGAAGAACAGGCTAAACGTGCCGGTATGCCCTATATCACCCGCCGCTGGTTGGGTGGACTTCTCACCAACTTCTCCACAATTCGTAAAAGCGTAGACCGTTTAATTGAAATGGAAACCCGTCGCGAAAATAACGATTTTGCCGGTTACACCAAAAAAGAAATCTTAGATATCGACCGCGATATTACCAAAATGTTGGAATCTTTGGGCGGTATTAAAGGCATGAAGGGTTTGCCCGGAGCTATTTTTGTGGTTGATCCGCATATCGAAAAAATAGCCGTTCATGAAGCTAATTTGTTGGGTATCCCTGTCATGGCCATTGCCGACTCTAACTGCGATCCCGATCCCATCGATTACTTAATCCCTGCCAATGACGATGCTTTAAAGTCTATCGAAGTATTTGCTAAGCGCATTGCCGATGCTTGTTTGGCTGGTATTGAAAGACGTCAGGCCGAAATTAAAAAGGATGAAGAAGCCGATGCCGATCGTCCTAAAAAGCGCCCCTCGCGTAAGGCTCAAGCTGTAGAAGGCAAGGGCCGTGCTTATGTGGGTAAATTAAATGAGGTTGTTTCTGAAGACGTGACTGCTTTTGCCAAAGCTACTGTTCAGGCAGCCCCTAAAGAAGCCGCTATCACCACCGATGGTGGAGATGAAGAATAAAAGGAAATAAAAATGTCGATTACAGCTCAGATGGTAAAAGACCTGCGCGAAAAAACCGGTGCGGGTATGATGGAATGTAAAAAGGCCCTTAACGAAACGGGTGGTGACATGGAAGGCGCTATTGAATTTTTGCGTAAAGCAGGTCTTCAAGCTCTTTCTAAAAAAGCCTCGCGTGTTGCGGCCGATGGTATTGTGGTAACCGCCTTGTCGGCCGATAAGTTGGAAGCTGTTATTTTAGAACTGAACTGCGAAACAGATTTTGTGGCCAAAAACGACGATTTTGTAGCCTTTGCTAATCAAGCTGCAAGTCTTGCTTTAAGCCAAAAACCTGGTTCGGTGGATGAGCTCTTAACCTTAAAAGGTAAAGCTGGCTCTCAATTATCCGAAGAATTGAATACACTCGTTGCTAAAATTGGTGAAAAAATTTCCTTACGTCGCTTTATTGTGAAAAAAGCAGGTGCTAATGAAACCCTGGGTTCTTATATCCACATGGGTGCAAAAATTGGTGTTGTGGTGGTTTTAGGCGGCGTTAAAGCGGATGATGGTATTATTCGCGATGTGGCCATGCATGCGGCCGCTGCTTTCCCTCAGTATTTAAAGCGCGACGAAATACCCGCTGCTGTTATTGATAAAGAGCGTGAAATTTATAAAGAACAAATGAAGGATAGTGGCAAGCCAGCAGAGATGATGGATAAAATTTTGGATGGTAAAATTGCCAAGTTTGCCAAAGACGTGTGTTTGGTAGATCAAATTTTTATTAAAGATCCTACTGGAAAGAAAAGCGTTGCTCAGGTATTAAAAGAAGTGAATCCGGCGCTTTTTGTTTCTTCTTTTACCCGCTTTCAGGTGGGTGAAGGGATTGAAAAGAAGGAAGATAATTTTGCCGACGAAGTAGCCAAGATGGCTAAATAAAAGCAAAACAGCATGACATGCAGTTTTGAACTATGAGCAAACCCAAATATAAGCGCATTCTCTTAAAGCTAAGTGGGGAAACCCTATCGGGCCCCGAGGGTTACGGTATTTCTCTTGATCAAGCCCAAATTATTTCCAAAGAAATTAAAGACATTGTAGCCTTAGGCGTTGAAGTGGCTGTTGTTATTGGCGGCGGCAATATTTATCGCGGCTTATCCGGCTCCGAAAAAGGCATTGAACGTGCTACCGGCGATTATATGGGCATGCTGGCAACAGTTATTAATGCTATGGCCCTGCAAAGTTCGCTTGAACGTGAAGGTGTTTTTACCCGTGTACTTTCCGCTATTGAAATGCATCAATTGGTAGAGCCCTATATCCGTCGGCGCGCCATGCGTCACTTAGAAAAAGGCCGTGTAGTTATTTTTGCAGCTGGCACTGGAAATCCATTTTTTACCACCGATACCGCAGCCTCCTTGCGTGCTGTAGAAATTCATGCTGATGTTATTTTAAAAGCTACTAAAGTAGATGGTGTGTACGATAAAGATCCTAAAAAACATAAAGATGCAGTTCGTTTTGAAAAGCTTAACTTTATGGATGTATTAAACCGCGGGATCACCGTTATGGATTCTACTTCCATCACCATGTGCATGGATAACAAACTTCCGATTGTGGTTTTTGATTTCTTTTCGTCGGGTAATATTAAAAAAGTAGTGTTGGGCGAAAATATTGGTACTGTTGTTAGTTAACCACTCCTTCTTATCTAGAAAGGCTTTTTATGGATGCCATCACCCGTGACGCCACCCAAAAAATGGAAAAATCGCTTGAGGCGTTAAAAAACCAGTTTGGTAAACTTCGTACTGGTCGTGCCAGTCTAAATTTACTAGATGACATCCGTGTTGATTATTATGGCCAAATGGTTCCCCTTAATCAGGTAGCTACTTTAGGCATTCCCGAGCCACGTCTTATTACCATTGCTCCGTGGGAAGCGAGCATTATTCCGGCTATTGAAAAAGCGATAGATAAAGCCAATATTGGGCTTAATCCGGTAAGTGACGGCAAGCTCATCCGCTTACCAATACCGGCTTTATCCGAAGAGCGCCGTAAAGATTTGGTAAAATCGCTTAAAGGTCATGGCGAAGATGCTCGCGTTTCGGTACGTCACGCTAGGCGCGATGCTATGGATTTGGTAAAAAAGCAGGAGAAAGATTCGGCCTTGACCGAAGATGATGCTAAAAAAGCTGGAACCATTATTCAAAAACTTACCGATGATTTCATCGCTAAAATCGATGCCATGGTGCAAACCAAGGAAAAAGAAATCATGCAGGTATGAGCCTTGATTCATTCATTCAAAAAATTGATACAGCACGCCTGCCTCGCCATGTAGCTATTATTATGGATGGTAATGGGCGCTGGGCTACGTCTCAGGGGTTAAACCGTCTTGCTGGTCATCAAAAAGGAGTGGATCGCTCCGAAGAAATTATCGATATTGCCCAAGATATAGGTATTGGCCATTTAACACTGTACGCTTTTTCCAAGGAAAATTGGAATCGCCCACCAGAAGAAGTAAAAGCGCTCATGGAGTTATTAGCGGCCTTTTTGCAAAATAAAGAATCCAAAATGGTGAAAAATGGAATTCGCTTTCATACCATTGGGGACATGTTGCAATTGCCGGACAGCGTTCAAAAAATAATTGAACAGGTTAAACAAAATACCTCCGCCGGAAAAAAGATGGTACTGACCTTGGCTTTAAGCTATGGAGGACGTGACGAGTTATTAAGAGCTTTGCCCGGGTTAATAGATAAATTTCGTCAAAAAGGAAGTATATTAACCGAAGAAGATGTATCGGCAGCTTTAGATACAGCAGGCATGCCTGATCCCGATTTAATTATTCGCACCAGTGGAGAGCATAGAATTAGTAATTTTTTATTGTGGCAGGGTGCTTACGCCGAATATTTTTTTGATAACACCCTCTGGCCCGATTTTACGTCAGAACATTTTGTAAAAACTATACTCGATTATCAAAAACGTGAGCGGCGTTTTGGGAAAACTGGGGAACAGGTAAAAAACTAGTTTTATAAAAAAACATGCGTCAAAAAACTAAAAAATTAAAAGATGTTAAAAAGCCCGTTAAAAAAATAGCGTTGGTTGTAGCCCGTTATAACCAAGATATTTGTGATGCCATGCTTCATGGAGCTGTAAAATCATTAAAAGAAGCAGGAGTGCCTGAACAAAAAATAGATATTATTCGTGTGCCCGGTGCTTTTGAGTTGCCCTATGCCGTGCAGAAATTGGCGCTTACTAAAAAATACGGTGGTGTTGTGGCTTTGGGTGTGGTGATTCGTGGCGATACCCCGCATTTTGATTTTGTATGTCAGGGGGCTACCCAGGGACTTATGCAGGTCATGCTTGCTTGTAAAATTCCCGTTGGTTTTGGAGTGATTACCACCAATAATTTGGAACAGGCTCTTGCTCGCTCGCGCGATGATGAATATAATAAGGGCCGCGAGGCGGCTCTCACTGTTTTAGAAATGATGAGTTTATCCTAGGTTAGTAATTTATGGGTCACAGACGTCAATCACGAGAAATTGCACTTCAACTGTTGTATCAGTTGGAATTTGAATCTAAAAAGCCTAAAGAAGCTTTGGATGGTTATTGGACGCAACATGCCGAAACACCACATGATGTGCGTGAGTTTGCTGATATCTTGCTGGAAGGCACAACACGTAACTTAAAAGAGATTGATGGCTTTATTGAGGGAACTTCTACCAATTGGAAACTCTCGCGCATGGCCTCTGTTGACCGTAATATTTTAAGAATTGCCTCTTACGAACTTTTATTTCTTGAAGATATTCCCGCATCAGTTACTATCAATGAGGCCGTTGAGATTGCAAAAAAATTTGGGACCGAAGAAAGCTCTGGTTTTATCAACGGCATTTTAGATAAAATTGCCAAACATGCTCCACATTAAATTTACTTCTAAACCTTTTGATAAACTAACCTCGTCGAGTGCGGTGTTGACGCTTTTTTCCGATAAAAAGCCCCTGCCGGGTTGCGCGGCCCTTGTAGATTGGCGTTTAAATGGGCGTTTATCTAAAATGATTGTTAAAAACCGGTTTGTGGCCGAGCCAGGGGAAATCTTATTATTACCCACTGAAGGAAGGCTTAAGGCTAAAGAAATTATGGTTTTTGGCATGGGGCCGTCTTACGAGTTTAACGAATCACATATTTCACATTTTACACAGTTTTTACTGGGCACTTTGTCGCGTAAAAAAGTAAGCGATTTTATGGTGTCGTACTCCGATATGATTGTAGACCGTTTTGAATGGCGTAATAGCGTGCGCTTGCTGGTGTCTAAACTGCACGATTTTCCAGGTTTTGAAAGTGTGAATTTGTGTGAAAGTGAAGATTGTGTGCGCGATGCAAAAAAGCGTCATATGGATTTTGGAATGAACGTAGACGTTTCTTTTGACGCTGTTGTTTTGTAATAATGGAGTATCAAGTGAATCATGAACTATATTACCGCCAGCGACGAAGACTTGATGCTTGCCTACAAAAACGGCGAGGAAGCTGCTTTTAACTATTTGTTGGAGCGCCACAAAAAGGGTGTTTATAATTTTTTATACCGTTTTTTAGGTCAAAATGAAAATGTGGAAGAAGCTTTTCAGGATGTTTTTTTCCGCGTGATCCGTTCCTCCCAAGCCTACGAACCCCAGGCAAAATTTACCACTTTCCTTTATACCATTGCCCGTAACTATTGCATCGATATGTCACGTAAAAAAAAGACGCGTCCGGTGAGTGCATTGGAAGATAAAAAAGGAGCAGAAGACGAAGAAAGTCGTTGGGAAGAAAAGGTGGAGGGCAGCAATTTTACCCCCGAACAAGAGGTGTTGGCCCAAAATTTACACCAAAAACTTGAATGGATTTTATCGCAAATTAACCCCGACCAGCGTGAAGTGTTTTTATTACGTGAAAAGCAGGGCTTACCCTTTGAGGAAATTGCCACCATTGTTGGGGCTTCGGTTAATACAGTTAAAAGTCGGATGCGCTATGCGGTGGCTTCTTTGCAGGATTTTTTTAAAAAATTAGGAATTACAGATCTTTAGGGGCAGTTCTTCGTTTATACGGGAGCTTGTACAGCTCATCTGGCTGAGGAAACTATAAATATATGAAATGTAACGATTTTTCTGAAAGTATTTTAGATATTCATTACCATATTGCTAGTCCGGAAGTAGTTCAGGCCTTCCATCATCATTCTAAAGAATGTCCATCGTGCCAGGCCGAATTAAGCCGTTTACAAGAAATAAGCCTTGTTTTTAGTACTTTGCCTCAAAAAGAGCCTACTCAAGCTACCCTCAATGCTATTTTAGAAAAAAGCAAAAAAACTTCAGTTTGGTCTCTTATTTTATCTCCTTTTGAAAATGCCGGTCGTTTGCTGAATGCGGGTTTAAAAATGGCTCCTATAATGATGGGATTGTTTGTAGGTTTTGCTGCTTTACATGTTATCACTAACCGTTCATCTAATAACCCTGTGGTCGCTTCTAATATAGAACAATCGCAGGCTTTAAAAGATCGTTTGCTGAATGATCAATTTAATCTTTCTCAAAATTATCCAAATAACAGCTTTCAATTGCCCCAAGCTCCTATTACTAAAACTGCGTTTGATGACCAACCGGGGCTTTTTAATGATGATGTGAATCCTTTTGGTGTAGCGCAAGATCAGTTAAAGCAGCGTTTTGAGGAGCGTAAACAGCAGTTATTAGAAGCTGATGCCGATTCTCTCATGATGCGGGGGCGTCGTTTAAAGGCTATGGGCCGTATCGATTTGGCTCTGGCCGATTTCGAAACCATCTATCAATTTCATCCTACCTATACTTATATGAGTGATGTGCTCATGTATCGGGCTCAGTGCTATGCCATTCAGGGTCACTTAAAAGATGCTATCGATAGCTTAAATGAGATTATTGCTCGTTATCCTGATAAAAAAGATATGGTACTCCCTATGATAGATCAGTTGAAGAGTAGTCAGTAAGTTATTGTAATTAATAAGTTTTTATTGTTGTTTGTTTCTCCAAAAAAAGGCATCCCCTCTGGGATGCCTTTTTATTTAGGCTAATAAAACTCTTGATTCTCGCGTGAAGAACATATACAAGAAGCCTTCGTTATTTTTGTACTCACTTTTTATTGATTAATTTTTATGGCTTTATACGGACAACGCAAACAGGCAGTTATATCTAAATTTAAAACCCACGAAGGTGACACCGGCTCGCCGGAAGTGCAAATTGCACTTCTATCGGAACGTATTACCGATTTATCCAAACATTTTGAAGGACATGCCAAAGACCATTCCAGTCGTCGCGGCCTTTTAAAAATGGTGGGTCAACGTCGTCGTTTGCTTTCGTATTTGAAGGAAACCGATAAAAATAGGTACGCTAAAATCATCGGCGAATTGGGAATTAGAAAATAATTTTTTGTTTTAAGCGATACGGCACTGATAATTGAATTGGCACTTTGATTTCTCAAAGCCCCAGTTAGATTATCAGCGCACTTCATATCCCCGCATTTTCACTTTTCAATCCGCATTTACATTGGAGTAATATTTATGATGCAACCCACACGTGTATCCCAAAAATTGGGAAATACTGATGTTATTATTGAAACAGGCAAATTAGCCAAACAAGCCGGAGGTTCTGTAGTAGTACGTGCCGGTGATACCATGGTACTGGTTACCGCAGGTGTAGCTGCCGAGCCCAAAGCCGGTATCGATTTCTTACCTTTAACAGTCGATTTTATCGAAAAAACATTTGCCGCCGGAAAAATTCCCGGTGGTTTCTTTAAGCGCGAAGGACGTCCTACCGAAGTTGCCACTTTAACCAGCCGCTTTATCGATCGTCCCATCCGCCCGATGTTTCCCGAAGGTTATTATTGCGAAACTCAAGTAGTGGCTACCGTTCTCTCGGTCGATCAGGTGAACGATCCCGATACTTTATCCATCATCGGTGCTTCTGCTGCTTTGATGATTTCGGATGCGCCTTTCACCAAACCGGTTGCCGGTTGTCGTGTAGGCCGTATTGATGGACAGTTTGTGATTAATGCTTCTGCTGTAGATATGGAATCTAGCGATATCGAACTTATCGTAGCTGCAACCGAAGATGCTGTGGTGATGGTTGAAGGTGGTGGCGATGAAGTAAGTGAAAAGGACATGACCGATGCCATTTTGTTTGCCCACAATGCCTTAAAGCCTATTTGCAAAATTCAAAATGAATTGCGTGAAAAAGCAGGTAAGCAAAAACGTGAAGTGGTGATTCCCGAAAAGAATGCCGCTATTCATAGCGCAGTGAATGCTGTTGAAGCTCCTGTTCGCGATGCCATGCTTATTAAAGATAAACTCGCTCGCTACAAAGCGTTGGGCGATATTAAAACCGGTGTCAAAGCCAAAGCCTTCCCCGAAGGAACCGAAGTAACTCCTGCGCTCTCTATCGAATTAGGCGGCGCTTTTGAAGAATTAAAAAGCCGTGTGATGCGCAAGATGATTTTAAAAGACAAGGCCCGTATTGATGGCCGCGACTTTGTAACGATCCGTCCTATTACCTGCGAAACAACCTTGCTCCCTCGGGCGCACGGTTCGGCTTTGTTCACCCGTGGTGAAACTCAGGCTTTAGTGGTCGCCACTTTAGGTAGCTCGGATGATGAACAAATCATTGATTCGATCACCGGTGAATATACCAAAAAATTTATGCTGCATTATAACTTCCCCCCGTTCTCGGTAGGTGAAGTAAAGCCCTTGCGCTCTCCTGGTCGCCGTGAAATCGGCCATGGTGCTTTGGCCGAACGTGCCTTGGTGAGAATGATTCCTCACCACGAAGATTTCCCCTACACCATCCGTGTGGTATCCGAAATTCTCGAATCGAACGGTTCGTCGTCGATGGCGTCGGTGTGCGGCGGTTCATTATCGCTCATGGATGCCGGTGTTCCTTTAAAACGTCCTGTGGCTGGTATTGCTATGGGCTTAATTAAAGAAGGAAACGACATCGCAATTTTGTCCGATATCTTGGGTGATGAAGATCACTTGGGTGATATGGACTTTAAAGTGTGTGGAACCGAAAAAGGGATCACCGCTTTGCAGATGGATATTAAAATTGACGGTGTTACCGAACAGATTTTAAGTACCGCTTTAAGTCAGGCCAGAGAAGGCCGTATGCACATTTTGGGTAAAATGAGCGAAGCGATGACCACACCTCGTGAAAATCTCTCAGCCCATGCTCCTAAAATTGTAACCCATTCCGTTCCTGTGAATAAAATCAAGGACGTGATTGGTTCGGGTGGTAAAAACATTAAAGGCATTGTGGAAGCTACCGGTGCCAAGATCGATATCGAAGAAACAGGTCTTATTAAGATCTTCTCTTCTGATCAAGATGCCATCAATTTAGCTATCACCATGATTAAAGAACTTACCGCCGAAGTTGAAGAAGGTGCAATTTACGAAGGTAAAGTTAAAAAGATCATGGAATTTGGTGCTTTCGTGGAAGTTTTGCCTAAAACCGATGGTTTGGTACATATTTCTCAACTGGCCGACCGCCATGTGAAGAATGTAACCGACGTGGTTAAAGAAGGCGACATGGTTCGCGTTAAATGTATTGGTTTCGATAACAGAGGCAAAATCAAATTGTCGATGAAAGAATCGGAATTAAACCGTGCCGACGGCGAGCCGGCAGCTGAATAAATCTGCTGATTAGTTTTTTAAAAGGGGCCTTGATGGCCCCTTTTTTTATTTCTAATCTCCCACATTTATGAGAAAAACTGTTTCTTATGACACTTCTTCACTCCGTTATCTTAGGTATTGTACAAGGCTTAGGCGAGTTTTTGCCCATTTCCAGCTCGGGGCATCTTGTTGTAACTCCCTGGTTGCTCAATTTTGATGACCCTGGGCTTTCGTTTGATGTGGCACTTCATTTTGGAACGCTCATCGCCATTGTTGCCTATTTTTGGAAAGATTGGGTGGAGCTTTTTCGTGGTTTTTTTATTAGTTTTACAGCTAATGGCAAAACAGAGCGTAATATTCTTACGCGCAATTTATTTTTATATTTAGTAGCTGCGTCTGTTCCCGGTGCTTTGGTGGGGCTTGCTTTAGATGATATTATTGAAGCTAATTTTAGAGCACCTCTTTTAGTGGCCGGAGCCATGGCTATTATGGGTGTTATTCTCTGGGCGGTAGATGCCAAAAGTTCTTCCAATAAAAATTTGGGTGATATACGACTTAAAGAAGCGCTTTTGATTGGTATCAGTCAAGCTCTAGCTCTTTTTCCAGGCGTTTCCCGTTCGGGCATTACCATGACAACCGCCCGTTTGTTAAAAGTAGATCGTGTTTCGGCGGCGCGCTTTTCTTTTTTGCTTGCTACCCCCATAACCTTTGGCGCCTGTGTGTTGAAATTTGATGATTTTATAAAGGGCGGGGTAGGGGTTAATGAAATTGTGGGAATTTTAGTATCGGGTATTATTGGCTTTTTAAGTATTAAATATTTACTTCAGTTTGTACGCACGTATACATTCCAAATTTTTGCGTACTATCGTTTTGTTTTTGCGCTGCTTGTACTGGTGGTTTATTTATTACGGGCCTAGTTTATTTTTTAAGAGCCATGGCCGATACAATATCGAGCCTGTATGCTTCATTTTTATTTTCGCCCAGTTTTCCAAAATACAAATTACCAAAAACAAGAGCCTTTTTACCCATCAAATTATTAATTTCTGCCGAATTAATAAATCCACCTAACGGTATTATTTTCCCATCATCCAATTTAATTTGCCAACCCCATGATCCTTGAAGGTCGGGTGTGGCCGTAAAGTTTTCGATGGTGCCTACCAAATAAACATTTTTATTTTGGTTATCTTCTAAAAGCTTGGCGTCGTGAATTTCGGCAGGGTTTTCAATTTGGGTATTTTTTAAAATCTTTTCAATTTCCTTTTCTGAGGTGGCAAAGTTTTCGGCTTTAGAAATAGCGTCTATATAAATAAAACAGCACTCTGTTTCTAAAGTAGAAACATTATGGGCCAATTCCACTGGCCCATTTTTAATGGAGTAAGCGTATTTGATAGTTTTATTTTTTCCCAATGAGCCCTCGCTAATGGGTTTTAAAACCGTAGCATTTAATTTTTCCTGTTTTCCTTTTAAATCTTCAGCAGCAGTATCATTTAAACCTTTAAAGTCGGGACTAGTTTGCTTGTTGTATGAAAACACCCATACTAAATCGAAGGGTGATTTGCTCATGCCCAGTACAATATCGGGATATTTTGAGGGGATATCCTGTTTCCATTCATACGGAAAATACATTTTAATGCGGCCATCAAGGCTTGTAACTGGAACGGTGTTGGGAGGTGTTTTGTTATTGTTGCAAGAAGTTATGCCTAACCCTAAGGCAAGAATTACAAAAAGAAATGAAGAGATAGTTTTTTTCATATTATTTAAGCTCCACAGCATTTTTTAAATTTTTTACCGCTCCCGCACGAGCAAGGGTCGTTACGGCCAATTTTTGGTGTTTCTCGTTTTACGGTGGGGGCACCCAATACCTTGCCATCGGCATAAAACCATACCCCATTCCGTTTTAAAAATTGCGCTTTTTCATGATGGACTAAGTCGTTACCCTCGGCTTTAAATTTGGCCTTAAATTCTACCATGCCGGTGTTGTCGTGGGAGGCTCCCTTATCGGTGGAAACTATTTCTAGCCCTTTCCATTCCGAATTGGTGGCCCAGGCCTCTATGGAGGCACGGTCATAGTCTTTAGGACCTTGGGGATCAATGGTTTCTAAAATATAATCGGTATTGTGCGAGGCAAAAGCCGAATAACGTGAACGCATAAGAGCTTCGGCTGTTTTTGGCTTTTCGGCACCGGTTAAAAAAGGTTCGCAGCATTCCTTAAATTTTTTTCCACTGTCACAAGGGCAGGAAGTAAAAGTTTTTTTTGACATAGTTTAAGTTGGAGTATTCCAGTTATAGATTTGTTTTAATCCTTCAAGTGTTAAATAGTCGTCTACTTCATCAATACGTTTAGCATCGGCGGCAATCACTTTAGCCAAGCCACCTGTTGCAATCACTTTGGTTTTACGGCCAATTTCGGCTTCCATTTTTTCTACTACACTGTCCACCATTCCTACATAGCCGTAGTAAATGCCCGATTTCATGCATTCGATGGTGTTTTTACCTACCACATGCTTAGGTTTTTCAATTTCTACACGAGGTAATTGCGAGGCGTTTTTAAAAAGGGCTTCGGCCGAAATACCAATGCCGGGCACAATTAATCCTCCCATATATTCACCCTCAGCAGAGATGTAATCAAACGTTGTGGCGGTACCAAAATCAACAATAATGAGATCGGTTTTATAGCGGTGGAAAGCCGCTACGGCATTAACAATACGGTCTGCGCCTACTTCACTGGGGTTATCGGTAGCAATCGGCATGTCGATATTAATTTCGGCTCCTACCATAACAGGCGTTTTTTTAAGGTAACGGGCGCACATTTCTTTCATGGAACGATTGAGAACAGGCACCACGTTGGAAATGACAACGCCGCTTAAATCTTCCAGCTTAATTTTTTCAAATTGAAAGAGTTCTTTTAAAAAAATACCCCACTCATCACCGGTTCGCTCTTTTTTTGTTTCAAGCCTCCAGTTATGGATGAGTTTTTCGCCTTTATAGAGGCCTAAAACCGTATTGGTGTTACCGATGTCTATAGCCAGTAGCATGACAGTTCCTTAAACCAAAAATAAATCTCCTGCAATCACTTGTTTAAGCTCGTTTTGGGTTTTTACCAGCAAAAAACCTTGGTCATCTAGCCCCATAGCTGTACCGGTGTATTCATTATCTACCTCTATAATGCGCACGGTTTTTCCCATAATACCGTTTCTTTTATTCCATTCAGCCTTTAAAAATGAAATTCCTTGTATGTCGTATTGTGATCTAAAAAATTCGTAGGCATTAAGGATATGGGTAATAATAGTTTCGCGTTTTTCTTCTTTTCCACTTTCGTCAAACAGACTGGTTGATATGGCCTGGACGGCCGGGGAAAAATCTGTTTTGGTGCTATTTACATTAAGGCCAATACCCACCACAATTTTGTTTTCTTTTTGTTCGCACAAAATCCCCCCCGCTTTTTTACTGTTTATCAGTAAATCGTTAGGCCATTTAAGCGTAGCATGTGTGTTTCCAGTTTGTAAAACCGCTTCATGTAATGCAATGCCAGCTAACAAGGTTAAATGGTGGGCCTGTTCCGGATTTTGTGGGGGAATATCAATAAATGAGAGCAGAATATTTTTACCTGCTGGGGCTTCCCATGCCCTGTTTTTTAGGCCCCGGCCGTTTGTTTGGTGATTGGCTATAAAAACAGCACCCCGTTTTTCGTTTTTAATATTATCCTTGGCCCAGGTGTTAGTGGAATTGATTTCATTTTTTAAATAAATACTTTTCCCTAACCAGCTGTTTTTTAAATTTTGACTAATAAATTCAACATTCATAGCGTTTGACAAGAGGTGAATATCAAATTAATACGCCTTGTGCAGCAAAAATTCTACCAAACCGAATTTTCCATTAAAACCAGGTCTGTGGCCATGGAGCGCCTTAAAACCGAGGAGTTTGACCTCCTTATTATTGGGGGGGGTATTACTGGGGCTGCCACCGCACGTGATGCAGTTAGTCGTGGTCTTAAAGTGGCTTTAGTTGAAAAACACGATTTTGCCTGGGGTACATCCTCTCGTTCGTCCAAGCTCATTCATGGTGGGCTTCGTTATTTACAAAATATGGAATTTAAACTGGTGTTTGAAGCGCTTTCTGAGCGTAAACATCTTTTAAAAAGTTCGCCCAATTTGGTAAAACCGCTTAAATTTTACATGCCTGTATACAAGCGCGATTCTCATGGCAAAGGTCTTTTGATGATGGGTATGTGGCTCTACGATATGCTGGCACTTTTTCGTGCGCCGGGCATGCATAAAACCTTATCAAAAAGAAAAATGGTTTTGGAGATTCCTGGTCTAAATGAAAATGGACTGAAGGGCGGTTTTTCATATTATGATGCCAGCATGTGGGATGATGCCTTGGCCATTGAAACCTTGCGCGCTGCAAGTGTTTCTGGTGCCGCTTGTATTAATTATGCCGAAGCCACCGAACCGGTATGGTCTGGTAATAAGGTGATGGGTTTTGTGGTAAAAGATTTAGAAGGCGGATCTACTTTTCAGATTAAAGCTAAAAAAGTGGTGATTTGTGCCGGACCATGGACCGATATGTTTGGAGAAAAAATGTTTCCGGGCTGGAAAAAACACCTTATGCCCAGTAAGGGGGCGCATTTACTTTTTAACATGAAGCGTTTGCCTGTTCCGGGGGCTGTGGTCATGGCGCATCCCGAAGATGGTCGCATTTCCTTTATTATTCCTCGTCCCGATTTTGGCGAAGGTATGGCCTTGGTGGGTACCACCGATGGCCCAAGCCCCAACAACCCTGAAGAAACGGTAGTGGGCGATGATGATGTTGAGTATTTGCTTAATTTGCTCAATATTTATTTCCCTAAATTAAAGCTAACTCTTGATGATATTGTGAGTGCTTATGTTGGTGTTCGACCGCTTATGGGCCCACAGGTTGGGCTTCCCGATCATGATACTCCGGAAGTTTCTATTGTCTCCAAATTGCAAAAGGTAAGCCGCGAGCATCATATTGGCACAGGCCCTGGTGATACGGTTGTTGTTTGTGGCGGTAAATACACCACTCACCGTACGATGGCGGCCGAAATTGTAGATTATGCGGCTCCTCAAAGTGCAAAAAGTAACACTAAAGAACCTGTAAACCCGCTTACAACAAAAGAGTCGCTTTCTACTCTTGCGTCGCTGACGCAAATTGTACCGCAAGTATTGATAGATCGTTATGGTTTAGGGGCCATCGATATTATGAATTTGGCCAAATTACATCCTTCAAGCCAGGCCGATCCGGCTGGTTTTCCGCTTCTAGAAGCTGAATTAAGATATCAAATTCGTACCGGTATGGTTATTCATGTGGAAGATTTTATTTTACGTCGTATTCCGTTATATTTGTCGCGTGCCGATCATGGCCAGCCGTGGTATAAAACCTTATGCCAGGTGTGGGCCAATGAGTTAGGCAAAACAGTGGCAGAAGCCGATGCCGAGTATGAACGTACGGTAACCGAAATCCAAAAACGCAGCGGCTGGAAAAAAGATCTTCAGCGCAAGGCATCGTAGTCCGTCGTCACCCCGGTCTGTCTCAGTTGGACCGTATGACAAATGAATCAAATATGAACGAATTATTGTTAAAATTTGTGACTCATGTTGAATCGAGTCAGAATCTTTCTGCTTCGCAAATGGAAGAAGCGATGAGTTTTTTATTGTCCGGAACCGAAGATGCCGAACTTATCAAGCGGTTTTTAAAAGCACTTTCCGCTAAAAAAGAAACGGCCGATGAAATTTTAGGAGCTGCCCGTTTTTTACGAAGTAAGAGCCAAAAAATTACGCTTCAAAACCCGGATGTGCTGGATACTTGCGGTACGGGTGGTGATGGAAAAAATACGTTTAATATTTCGACGGCCACAGCTTTTGTGCTAGCCGGTGGCGGAGTACGAGTGGCTAAACATGGCAACCGTGCTGTTAGTTCTAATTCCGGTAGCAGCGATGTATTAAAAGAATTGGGTGTCAATATTGATGCTTCTCCCGTAATTGTGGCGCGCTGCATTGATAATATTGGCATCGGTTTTTTATTTGCCCCTCAGTATCATCAAACTCTAAAAAATGTAGCCCCCATCCGTAAAGAGTTAGCGCAAAAAACAATTTTTAATATTTTGGGTCCACTCTTAAATCCTGCAAATGCCAAAAAGCAGGTTATGGGTGTTTATGATGCACGTCTTTTAGATATAATCTCTAAAGTACTAGCTCAATTAGGTGTTACCCAGGGCGCGGTGGTACATGGCAGTGATGGGTTGGATGAGGTGACACTTACAGGTACCACACAAATTGCATTTATTAAAAACGGGATCATTACAAAAGAAACATTTGATCCACAAAGTGTGGGGTATGCGCCGTGTCAGCTAGATAATTTAAAAGGTGGTGGGCCTGCAGAAAATGCCAAAAGGTTACGCCATGTTTTAAAAGGACATTCGGAGGCAATTGATCATTGTGTGCATCTTAACGCCGCTTTGGGTTTTATGGTGGCCGGACTTGCCAATAATTTTAAAGACGGATTACTTTTGGCACAGGGCTCTATTAGCAGCGGTAAAGCGTATCAAAAATTAGAAGCTTTGATAGAAATGACGCATTAAATGCAAAACACCCTAGATAAAATTTTAGAGTATAAACGCGACGAAGTGGCTTCGCAAAAACGACGTGTGCCTCTTGCCGATGTTAAAAAGAAGGCGCACGATGCCGAGCCGGCGCGTGACTTTTTGGGAAATTTTCAAAAAGGCTCTATCAACATTATTGCCGAAGTAAAAAAGGCATCGCCGTCTAAGGGAATTATTCGCCAAGATTTTAACGCACTGGATACGGCCCATATTTATCAAGATAATGGTGCCAAGGCCTTATCTATTTTAACCGACGAGCATTTTTTTATGGGCTCGCTTAACTATCTTGTGCAAATTAAAAAACAGGTCAGTCTACCGTGCTTGCGTAAAGATTTTATGATTGAGGAGTATCAATTCCATGAAGCACGAGCTCATGGAGCTGATGCGGTGCTCCTTATTGTTGCGGCGCTGGATGATCATCAGCTAAAAGATTTTCAGCAATTAGCGCGTGAATTAGGGATGAGCGTTTTGGTAGAAATTCATAACCAGGCCGAATGGAAGAGAGCGGCCAAGTTGCCACCGCATATTTTGGGCGTAAACAACCGTGATTTAAAAAACTTTAAAACAAGTCTTCAAACGTCTTACGATTTGGTAAAAGAGTTTCCTCAAAGCTTTAAGCGTATAACCGAATCGGGGCTTAATACACATGATGATTGTGTAAAGCTGATGGAAGCGGGCTACGATGGTTTTTTGATTGGTGAATCACTCATGCGCGAAAAAGATATCGGTAAAAAATTACGGGAAATGATAGGATAAGTTATGTCGGTTTTAGTTAAAATTTGCGGAATAACGAATTTAGATGACGCGCTCGATGCCGTGGAATTAGGGGCCGATTTTTTGGGTTTTAATTTTTATCCCGATTCTAAACGTTATATAGAACCTGAGGCAGCCGATGATATTATTCAAGACATCCCTTCGTCTGTTAAAAAAGTGGGTGTTTTTGTAAATGAGCAAGTTGAAAAAGTAATTGATTTGGCGGTAGCGCTTGAGCTCGATTTTGTACAGTTTCATGGCGATGAAACAGCCGACTACTGTAATGCCGTGGGGCGTCCGTGGTTAAAGGCTTTTAGGTTAAAAGAAGAAAAAGATTTGGAAGAAATTTCCAAGTATGAAAGCCCATGGTTATTGGTTGATTCCTACGTTGAAAAAGCTTTTGGTGGTACCGGTATTGTATCTAACTGGGATTTAGCGCGCGAAGCCAAAAAATACGGGGAGCTTTTTTTATCGGGAGGGCTTAATCCCGATAATATTGCAACGGCCATTCAATCTGTACAACCCTATGCTGTAGATGTGGCAAGCGGGGTGGAGAGTGCGCCCGGCATTAAAGACCGTACCAAACTGGAAAAGTTTATTGCTATTGCCAAAGCTCAAACCTTACGTCCCAAAATAGTGAGTTAGTTTGCTTTTTCTGCATCACTGAAACCCTTGCCATAAGCTTTTTTCTTTGTTACGCAACAGCTCTATGGCTACTTTACCCGATAAACACGGTCATTTTGGTATTTTTGGTGGTCGTTATGTGGCCGAAACCCTTATGCCCGCTCTTTTAGAGCTGGAAGAGGCTTATAAAAAAATAGGAAAATCCAAAGATTTTAAAAAGGAATTTGCTTACTACGCCAAGCATTACATTGGCCGTCCAACTCCCCTCTATTTTGCCGAAAAACTCACCAAAAAACTGGGTGGTGGAAAAATTTATTTTAAACGTGAAGATTTGTGCCATACCGGTGCTCATAAAGTGAATAACACTTTGGGCCAATGCCTCATGGCTAAAAAAATGGGGAAACCCCGCGTGATTGCCGAAACGGGTGCCGGCCAGCATGGTGTGGCCACGGCAACACTGTGTGCTCTACTTGATCTTCAATGTGAAGTGTATATGGGTGAAGAAGATGTGCATCGTCAGTCGCTCAATGTATTTCGAATGAAACTTTTAGGGGCCAAAGTGCATGCGGTAACAAGCGGAACCAAAACCTTAAAAGATGCCATGAACGAAGCACTGCGTGATTGGGTAACCAATGTGCGCAATACATTTTATTGTATTGGTACGGTAGCGGGCCCACATCCTTATCCTACCATGGTGCGTGATTTTCAATCCATCATTGGTACCGAAGTGAAAAAGCAATTAAAGGAAATTGGAGAAAAAGAAGCCGACTATGTGGTGGCCTGTATAGGTGGTGGTTCTAATGCTATGGGGCTTTTTTATCCGTATTATAAAAACACGAATACCAAAATGATTGGGCTTGAGGCTGCGGGACTTGGTGTTAACACCAAGCAAACAGCGGCTTCCATGTGTGCCGGTACGGTGGGGGTTTTGCACGGCAACAAAACATATCTCATGAGTGATAAAGATGGCCAGGTGTTGCCCACACATTCTATTTCGGCGGGTCTCGATTATCCCGGTGTTGGTCCGGAGCATGCTTATTTTAAACGATCGGGCCGTGCCGAGTATGTGCCCATTACCGATGACCAGGCCATGGAAGGTTTTAGAATGCTCACGCAAGTGGAAGGGATTATCCCGGCGTTAGAAAGTGCCCATGCCGTGGCGTATCTTCCGGAGTTAGCTAAAAAAACAAAATCACACGAAGTGATTGTGGTTAATTTATCTGGTCGTGGCGATAAAGATATGGGAACCGTGGCCCAGGTGATGAAGGTGAAATTGTAAAATATGTCGCGTATTGATCAAAAATTTAAGGAATTAAAAAAAGCCGGCAAAAAAGCGCTGGTTACGTTTATTACGGCTGGCGATCCCAATTTGGCCGAAACAGAAAAGCTTGTTTATACGCTCGAAAAAGCCGGGGCGGATATTATTGAGCTTGGCATTCCTTTTTCGGACCCCATGGCCGATGGCCCGGTAATTCAGTTATCGTATGAACGCGCCCTTAAAAAAGGATCGTCTATCGATAAAATTTTTGCGCTTGTCACCAGAATCCGTAAAAAATCCCAAGTGCCGCTACTCCTCATGGGTTATTACAATCCCATTTTTGTGATGGGGCATGAGGTGTTTGCTAAAAAAGCTAAAGATGCCGGTGTGGATGCAGTGCTAATTGTCGATTTACCACCGGATGAGGCGGATGATTTGAATAAAATTCTCAAAGCTCACGGTATTAATCTTGTTTTCTTGCTGGCTCCTACCTCCACCGATGAGCGCATTAAAAAAGCTGCGCATAAAGGTTCGGGTTTTATTTATTATGTATCGATGACGGGTATAACAGGCGCCAAGCTCTCTATTAATGATGAGCTTTCCTCTCAGGTGTTGCGTATCAAGGGTGTTACAAGTCGCCCGGTAGTCGTGGGATTTGGAATTTCCAAACCGGAACAAGTGCGAGAAATTGCGCATCATGCCGATGGCGTGGTGATTGGTTCGGCGCTCATTAAGCTGATTGAGAAAAATGCCAAAAACACGAGTACCCTTCATAAAAGTTTATCACGATTTGTAGCGTCTCTTAAAAAAGCTATTTAATTTCATATAGTTAAATATTTATCCCCATATCCGTAAATGCCTGTATAAAAATACCCATATTTAGCTTCTTCTTTTAAACACGCCTGTGTTAAAATGACACAACGTGAAAAGTCCCTATAAAAACCCAATTTTACTGGTGGAAGACCATCCTTTTGCAGGGGCGCTTGCTATGGAAGTGCTCGATCATGCGGGCTACAAAGGTGTGGATTGGTGCAAAAATTTTGAAGAGGTTCAAAAGATTTTTTCGCTTAATACCTACAGTGCTGTGGTGCTGGATCATGCTATTGGACATCATACCGGGCTTAATGTGCTTGATTACATGCGTGCGCAGCACCCTGAAGTTCCCATCATTTTTTTAACCGATACGGGCAATGTAGATGAAGCTGTAGAAGCCATGCGGCATGGTGCTTTTGATGTGTTGCAAAAACCCATCCATCCCGAAAAACTACCGCTTCTTGTTCAAAAAGCGCTCGATTATGGTTATTTGCGTACCGAAATTATTCGTCTTAAAAAAGAAAAGCCCGCCGAAGAATATTATCATGGTTTAGTAGGTAAATCGCCCGCCATGAAAAAGATTTACGATCTTATTGAACGCATTCGTGGCAGTTCGGTTAACATTCTTATCACGGGGCCTAGCGGGGCGGGTAAAGAAATGATTGCCCGTGCCATTCACCGTAGCTCGCCGCGCGCCAATCAAAAATTTGTGGCTATTAATTGCTCGGCTATCCCCGAGGCCCTGCTAGAAGGTGAATTGTTTGGTTATAGAAAAGGTGCTTTTACCGACGCGCGTATGGCTAAACCTGGCCTTTTTAGCGAAGCACATCAAGGAACCATTATGCTGGATGAAATTGGTGATATGCCCATTACCATTCAGCCCAAAATTTTACGTGCCCTGCAAGAAAAAGAAATTAGGCCGCTAGGTGCAACACAAGTAGAAAAAGTAGATGTGCGTATTATTGCGGCTACTAACCACGATTTAAAAATGAGAATGGAGCAAAAACTTTTTAGAGAAGATTTATACTACCGGCTTAATGCCATGCAAATTGAGTTGCCGGCCTTAAAAGACCGTAAAGAGGATATCCCGCTTTTTGTAGATTACTTTTTAGAAAATTTTCAAAAAATGCACAATAATCAGGTAAAAGGTATTTCGCAAAGTGCGCTTAAAATGTTTATTGATTATTCCTGGCCTGGCAATGTGCGTGAGCTTGAAAATACCATGGAACGTGCCATGTTACTGGCCAAAACCGATTTAATTTTACCTGAAGATATTATTTTTTCGGCCGATACCGCAGGAGAAGTTGAAGAAAATTCTGCCATTTTTCATGACGCAACACGCCCCTTGGATGATATTGAAAAAGAATACATCATCCGGGTATTAAAAGCGGTGGATGGTAACCGTAGTGAAGCGGCACAGGTTCTTAAAATTGGCCGCAAAACGCTGTATAACAAGCTTGCCAAATATGGTATTGAGTAAGTCTGCATGGAATACCTCATCTTCATTGTATCTGCCGATGTAAGCCAAGCCCAAAGCATAAAAGATCATATTAAGTCGCAAAAAAGAACGCAAAAAAAAGGAGATTTATTAAAATACCAACTTTTTTACACCTTGGAAGAATGGAAAGACTATGTGGAAAAAAATAAAAAGGAACTTGCGCGTAAAAAAGTGATGATTGTAGGTGATGTTCTTTTTAACGAAGATGCTTTTTTTACAGTATTCGACGATACACTAGAATCTTATCCTGATATCAAGGCCACCATCTGTCTGTTTTCGGCCGTGAGCTACGGAGAATATTTAGAATATTGTGAAGCTTACGCGCTAGAACCCCATTTATTTATAGAAAAATCGGATTCTCTTGAAAAACTAAACGAGCCTTTGGAAGAGTTTTTGAAAGAGGATGATAAACCAAAGTTAGAATTTAAAATTTCCCCTATTTTTATAAAAAAACATATAGCGCATGCAAAGCCCATCTTAGAAAACTTACTCGATATTTATTACGGCCAGGGCTTACGTGACGATACGGCTGGTCTTTTTTTGGACGGACTAAATAAAATGGCGGAGGATGTAAAAGCAATGGAGCTTGCGGATGCTTCTAAAAAAATTTCTCTCTTAACCGAAGTCCTTTCCCGCAAACGAGCCGCGGGCAATTTAAAAGTAAAAAAAGTGCTGCGCGATTTTTTGGTGGGGTTGGAAGAAACGCTCAAAAAGTTGGAACGGGAGATCTAGAGTTTTTAAACAAAATAATGAGAAGCGCCCATAATAGCTAAAGTAAAAAAACGTACATGATCCTCATTAATTTTAGCGGCAACATCCGCATCAAATTGCGGGTGTTTTGTTAAATCGTCCCAAATATGGGCTAATTGATAAGCGGCTTTTTGAAGTGCATAGCCCATAGGGTCAAAATATTGCTCGGCATAGGGTTTTTTAAATTGAGGGGAATCTATAGCGGATGCTGTTACCCATTCAATTTGATCGTTGTTATTCCATTCATCGCCGTAACGCAGAGATTCTCCTACAAGATTAAACCATTCACTCAATCCTTCATTGGTTAAGGTGTCCGTTTTTGGGTTGGTTTTTTAAAATAAACATAAGCTATTATTTTATATTGACTTTTTTATTAAAAGTATATTATATAATTATACTATGCAGCCCAAAGAGACATTAAAAGAGTTTGATCGGTTTCTTAATCAAAAAGGATGTTCTTTTTCGGGAGTCATTATTGGAGGTGGGGCGTTGTCGCTTTTGGGGGTGATTGCCCGTGAAACCCAAGATATAGATGTTCTTGATCCTATTTTGCCAAAACAAATTATTTTGCTGGCCCAGGAATTTGCCGAAACAAAAAATAAGTCTGGAAATGAACGCCTTAAAAAAGACTGGTTCAATAATGGGCCGGAATCACTGCGCAAAAATCTTCCTCAGGGTTGGCTCAAAAGAACAGAGCTTGTTTTTTTGGGGCAATCCATCACCCTTTATTCTTTAGGAAGGTCTGACCTGCTAAAGTCAAAGTTGTTTGCTTTTTGTGATAGGGAACAAGATAGAAGCGATTGTAAAATGCTTAAACCCACGCTTGCCGAATTGATTGAATCGATGAAGTGGGTAGAAGAACAAGATCAAAATCCTGGGTGGCCTGTTCATGTTAAAGCGTCTTTCAAAAGTCTGGCTAGGGAGTTGGGGTATGAGTTTTAAAAGATCCATTCTGCCTCATACTTTAGCTAGTGGAGAAGAGTTGACTTCGCATCTTATAGGAATTGGATTTTTGCTTGGTGGGACTCCTTACAAAAATGCCAATATCGAAAACACTTTGATAGCAGCCTCTATCGAAGGACTTGCCGGGGACGGACGAATTTTATCGCTTTTGGTTGATTGGATAGAAATCCATTCTTTGCGCATCAATGCCGATCGCCTAGTGCAAATTATTTTACAATTAGCACCACAACAAACCTTTTTATTTTCTGTTTTCTGGGCTGCTATTGGCGAGTGGTTTAAAAGTGATATCCGTTTTACTAAGCTGAAAAAGCTTTCTCCTAAAAAACGGTTTGATTTTTTAGGGGATAGAACCGATTTTTTAATTAAAAAAAATGGGGAGGACGAGCGGTTTAAAAAAACATGTTTAAGAATTCCTCAAAAAGTTTTGCGTCATCGCCCTGGTGATATTTTGCCTCCGGAAGAGTTGGCCAAAATACATTTGCCTTACAAATTCCGGATTTTGATGGGGCCCACCTATCGCTCCGATATGTGGGCCCTTTTTTGTCAAAAACCTCAACTAAGTGCCGCACAAGTGGCCAAGGATTGTTATGGGTCTTATCCCACGGCCTTTATGGTGAAACGTGATTTTAAGGTTTTGGGTAAGATAAACTCAAAAATAAATCTGATGGTTTCTCCTGCTTAAAAGGAAGAATTTATTTTTTCTTTTCCTCAATCTTCTCCAAATAAGCCTTAATATGCTTTTCGTAGCCGTTTTCGGTGGGGTTATAATATTTTTTGTGGGTTAGTTTATCGGGCAAATGTTGTTGGGTAGAAAAATTATCCACTTGATCGTGTGCGTACTCGTAGCCTTTGCCGTAACCTAATTCTTTCATCAATTTGGTGGGAGCATTTCTAATATTCATGGGTACAGCCAAAGCCCCATGTTCCAGCACATCGCCTTTGGCTTTTTTATAAGCCATGTAACTGGCATTGCTTTTGGGGCTGCCGGCTAAATACGTGGCACATTGCGAGAGCGGAATCCAGCCTTCGGCGAACCCTACAAAATCGTAACTCTGCATGCAGCTCATGGCCAGCGTTACGGCATTGGGGTTGGCGTTTCCAATATCTTCGCTGGCAAAAATTACCAAGCGTCTTGCAATAAACAAAGGATCTTCACCGGCTTCCATCATCCTTGCTAAATAATAAACCGCCGCATCGGGATCAGAATCCCTCATGCTTTTAATAAAAGCACTGATCACATTGTAATGCTCTTCACCTTTTTTATCGTAGGCTAGTGCCTTTTTTTGCAGCGCTTCTTCCACTAGCTTTACATCTACCGCTTCATTTTGTTTTTTAATTTCAGAAACAATTTCTAAAGTATTAAGCAGCTTGCGCGCATCGCCTTCGGAGGAATCAATTAAAAATTGTTTGGCTTCGGGTAAAAGTTCTATTTTTTTATTACTCAATCCGCGCGAAGCGTTTAAAGCCTCGTCTATAATTTCGCCCAGGCTTTGCGGTGTTAATGGCTCTAGCACAATCACCTTGCAGCGCGAGAGGAGGGCGCGGTTTAATTCAAACGACGGGTTTTCGGTTGTGGCACCTACCAAGATAAACGTTCCGTTTTCTACATGAGGCAATAGAGCATCTTGTTGAGTTTTATTAAAACGGTGAATTTCGTCTATAAAGAGAATTGTTTTTTTACCCATGGCCAAATGGGATTTGGCCTGGTCTGTGGCGTCTTTTAAATCTTTAATCCCGCTGGTTACAGCCGACAATGCAATAAAAGCGCACTGTTTTTTTGTGGCCAGTAAACGCGCCAGTGTTGTTTTGCCGCTACCCGGTGGTCCCCAAAAAATAAGTGATGGTGTAAAGTCGCTCTCAAAAACTTGTTTAAGCAGTTTATTGGATCCTAGCAAATGTTCCTGCCCTTTAAACTCGGACAGACTTTGAGGTCTGAGGCGTTCTGCCAGTGGGGGTGGTGGGTTAAAGAGAGACATTCTTTTTTGCTAGCACCGCTGTTGTTCACTTTTCAAGAGGATAAATCGTTAAGTGACAAATGACTTTATTTCTATTACTGTAAAACTTTCCTATGAAGATTCACACCATTCCGCATGAGGATGTAACCACCGAAATTTTAGCTTTAGGCCAATTATGCCATGGAGAAGACGATATTGGACGGGTTTTGGAATTATTGGTTGAAAAAATTGCCAATATTTTAAAAACCGACGTGTGCTCGTTGTACATGCTTAATCACATGACCCAAGAATTGGTTCTATCGGCCACCAAAGGTTTAAACCGCGATGCTATTGGCACCGTGCGCATGAAGGTGGGCGAGGGTTTGGTGGGGATGACCATGGAATGGCTTAAGCCTATATCCATGGCTACGGGCCGACGGAGTAAAAAGTTTAAATATTTCCCCGGCACAGGCGAAGAAAGATACGCCTCATTTCTTTCGGTTCCCCTTATTTACAATCGCAAGCCCATTGGCGTGTTGGTGGTTCAAAATATTAAACCCGTAAAATTTTCGTCGCAAACTGTGCATTTGATGATGACCTTGGCCATTCCGGCCGTCAATGTGATTGAAAAAGCAAAGTTATTAGGAACTTTTGGAACCCTTTCTCAAAAAGACGATACTAAAAAAATTGGCCCCGAGCTGCTCAAACGTTCTAAAGGGGCTATGCATGTAGGGATTGGGTCTTCGCCGGGTATTGCCATGGCCGGGGTTAAAACATTGCATCGTCCTGTGCAGCACATGGCGATAACCGAGCAAAATAATCTTTCGCCCGATGTAGAAAAAATGAGGCTGATGGAAGCTTTTAGATGGGTAGAAGAAGAAGTGCGTGAAACTATTGCCAAGGCCAAAAAGAAATTTGGTTTGGAAGAAATGTCCATTTTTGATGCCTACCAAATGGTGCTTGAGAGTGCGGCTTTTAAAGACGAAATTTTAAATGAGATAGATAAAGGGCATTCGGCTCTTAAGGCCGTAGAAATTATTATCCGTAAATATACCGAAACCATGGCGATGGCTGAAGACGAGTATATCCGTGAACGCGCTTACGATATTCATGATGTAGGGCGTAAAATTACCGATCGCCTGATTTACGGCAGCCATATGCCCAGTGAAGCCTTTGCTCCCAACGAGCCCTGCATTTTGATGGCCGATTTTTGGAGTATTTCCGATTTTGTGGAAATGGACCCGCAAATTACCAAGGCCATTATTTCTCCTTCTGGCGGGGCGTCTTCTCACGTGGCTATTTTGGCCAAATCCATTGGCATTCCGGCCGTTATGGGCCTTTCTACTTTTATCGAAAATATTCGCGAAGGAGATAAATTAATAGTGGATGGTACTTCGGGCGTGGTGATTGTAAACCCCGAGCCCGAAACGCAGCGCCTTTACCAAAAGGAAATGCTGTCTAGCCAAAAGGCACAGCAACTCTATCTTAAAACGGCTCGTAAACCTTCCAAATCTATGGGTGGTAAGCGTATTATGGTAGGGGCCAATATGGGCATGATATCACATATTGAAGAAGCGCAAAAAAGCGGGGCTGAAGAAATTGGCTTATATCGTACAGAACTTCCATTTTTAATCCGTAAAACGCTGCCCACCGAAGATGAACAGTATTTACTTTATTCCAAGGTTCTTAAGGCTATGGATGGCAGGCCGGTTACGTTTAGAACACTAGACATTGGTGGCGATAAATATGTGCCTTATTTGCAGTTGCCGCACGAGGCTAATCCCTTTTTAGGATGGCGTTCTATACGTATTTCACTTGATCGAGAAGATCTTTTTCGCATCCAATTGCGTGCCTTGCTGCGTGCTTCAGTACATGGCCCTACACGGCTCATGTTTCCTATGATTTCGTCGGTAGATGAAATTAGAAAAGTGAAAGATATTTTACGCGATGTTAAAAAGGAACTTTTGTCACAAAAAAAGAAGATAGATCGCAATGTCCCCATTGGAATTATGGTGGAAGTCCCGGCCGCTGTGGTGATTGCCGAAAGTTTGATTCGTGAGGTGAACTTTTTTTCCATTGGTACCAATGATTTGGTGCAATATGTGCTGGCAGTAGACCGTAACAATGCAAAAGTGGCAAAACTGTATAATTCGTTACATCCGGCAGTGCTTAACATGATTGCTCAAACTGTTAAAATTGCGTCCAAGCATGGCAAGTCGGTTACTATATGTGGTGAAATGGCATCTCATCCGTTGTCGGTAGCGTTTCTTACGGGTATTGGGATTCCAGGTTTAAGTATGAGTGTGCCTCTTATTGCTAAAATAAAGTATCTTGTAAACCGTTTGGATGCCAAAAAACTTAAAAAGCTCTCCAAAAAAGCACTTCATGCAGCTACTGCGAGTGAGGTAACTCAAATTTTTGTTACCTATTTCAAAAATGAGGGACTGGAAGAGTTCTTGCCTCAGTCAAAAATGCCTGAAATTACGTCTTTTTAATTGCTCATCACACCTTTTTTTGCTAATTTAAAAAAAGTTTGAATCTTTATCGTCCCCATCATGCGTTAATTTTAAAATGTGTTGTGGTGCGCCCGCTTTTTAACGTGCAAGTTGAGTGTCATGCAAGGCGACTGAGTCGAGGGGGAGATGTCCATCCCGTATACGGCATGGAGGGGGCCAGTGGCTCCTAAAAAATGAGTTTTTATCTCAAAAAGTATATGTGGTTGATCAGCCTTGTGGCGGTCATCGTATCGTCCTACTTTTTGGCCCGCATTGTGGCCAATTTTGTAGGTCTTAAGTTTGAAGGCGGTCTATCGCAGCCGTCGTTAAAAGTGTCTTTGCCAAAGGTGCCCGTGCAAGAGGAGCCGGTTCCTCCTAAAGACAATTTTAAATCGATCCTTGAAAGAAATGTTTTTGACTCCAAAGCTATCTATTCTCCTCCGGGTGCTGGAGATACAACTGAAACAGCTTCCAATGATGAAGATGTGCCGGTAACAGGAGATGCTGTAAAAACAACTTTGTCTATCAAGCTTATTTCAACCTTCTCAGTGGGAAGTGGCGAAGATGAGCGTTCTAGTTGTATAGTTTCTACCGGTAAGGGAAAAGATGGCCAAGATGTTTACCAAATAGGTGGCGATAAAAGCTTTGCTCCCGATACCAAAATTGTGCGTATTTTGTTTAATCGGGTGGAATTTTTACATAAAAAGCGTTTGGAATTTGTAGAGCTAGAAGATTTTGCAAAAAAGTTTTCGCTTAACACTCCTCCCGAACGGGATGAGAAGATAGTTCCAGAGCCTAAAGCTCCTGAATCTAAAAGCGATATTAGTGTTGAGAAAAAAACTGAAACCAGTTTTGTGTTAAGCAGGGCCGAGTTAGAAGCTCAGTTGGCAAACTTGGATAAAATTTATACTCAGGCTCGTGTGGTTCCCTACATGAAAGATGGAAAAGCTAGCGGTTTAAGGTTGTTGTCGGTAAGGCCTGGAAGTATTTTTTCAAATCTGGGCTTAAATCGTGGAGATGTGCTTCTTAAAATAAACGGGGAAGAAATGGATATGAAAAAAGGTTTGGAGCTCTTTAACAAACTTAAAAATGAATCTAAAATCACCATTGATATAGAACGTAAAAATAGTCCACTGACGTTGGAATATGAAATTAAGTAAAGTGATTACAATTTGCAGGCTAACAGTTTTGTGCGCAGGTTTTGCTGCGTGCGGTTGGCTTGTGTCGGCTTATGCTGAAGATGTTTCTCCTAAAATATCAGCGCTTGATCCTGCTCTTATAGAAAAATTTGGAAGCCCCGATCAAACTGTTGTTGTTCCGCCCGTAAATGTTCCTTCCTCTCCTATAACAAGTTTGGACGCTCCTGGTGATGAAGATGCAGAAGAAGCTCCCACTCCTGTTTCTAATGAAAATCAAGAAATAAACCAGCAGCAAGCTCAGGCCGGTGAAGAACTTATTTATCTTAATGCCACCAATGTTGATATTGGTGACATGGTGAAACAAATTTCAAAGGCAACCGGAACCAATTTTTTATTGGACGACAAGCTCAAGGGAAAAATTACCATTATTTCTGAAAAGCCCATGACCAAAGACATGGCCTACCAGGCTTTTTTGTCGGCTCTTCAGGTTTTGGGTTATACCACGGTCATGACGCCGGGGGGCTTATTAAAAATTATTCAAACCAAAGAAGCAATTAATCAACCTGTTGAAATTTTTCGTGATGGCAGTCCGTCTACCGATAGATACATCACGCGCATTATTCAGGTAAAAAATATTTCGGCTAACGAACTAGCTACAGTGGTAAAAAGCCTGGTTTCTAAAGATGGTAATTTATTTGCTTATCCCACCACTAACTCACTTATTTTAACAGATGCTGGTTCTAACATTGAGCGCATACTTAAAATTATTAAAGAACTCGATCAGGAAGGTCCTCAAGAAGTAATTGAAATTATTCCTATTTTAAATGCCGATGCATCCGATATTACTGATAAGGTTTTGCAATTGTTTGAAGCGGCTACCACTAAAACAAGCAGTAACTCGCGTTCTCGTGCTCCACGCGGAAAAACAGAACCAGAGCTTGAAGATTCTCCTTCCATATCTAAAGTGATTGCCGATGAACGTACCAACTCGGTGATTGTTCTTGGTTCCAAACGTTCTATTATAAAAGTTAAGGAACTGATTGCCCGTTTGGATTCTCCTTCGGGTGGAGTAGAGGGTACTATTCACGTTTATTATTTGAAGCATGCAAATTCTAAGGAGCTTGCCGATGTTTTATCTAATCTTGTAGCTGATGCGCAATCTAAAACATCTACTAAAGGTGGTGGTAAAGAGGGGGCTGCCGAAAAGAAAACTGGGGCTGTTCAGTTAGAGGGCGGTGTAAAGGTAACCGCCGATGAAGGAACCAATGCTCTGGTGATTACGGCTTCCCCCAAAGATTTTGAAACGCTCATCAACATGGTGGTTGCTAAGCTCGATATTCCCCGCCGTCAGGTTTATTTGGAAGCCATTGTGATGGAATTGGCTGTGAATAAAAATAATACTTTTGGTGTTAATGGTAATTTGGGCAATGTGTTTAGTGCTTTTGGTGGTAATAATTTAACGGCATTTGGAGCTGTTTTGCCTAATGCCTTAAGTACTTTATCTACTATTGCAGGCGCTTCTGGGGGGGTGGGTGGCGGTATTTTTTCGGAACGTCAGGTTTCTATTCCCACGCCTGATGGTAAATCGATCCAGGTTCCGGCAGTTTCGGCTATTATCCAGGCCTTGTCCACTTCAAGCGATGTGAATGTGTTGTCTACGCCCAGTATTTTAACTTTAGATAACGAAGAAGCTTTAATTCAGGTGGGTGAAGAAGTTCCTGTGGTAAACGGTCAAACTACCACAACTGCCGGCTTGTCTACTTCTAACGTAACCCGCGAAGATACCGGTATTATTTTAAAGGTAACACCTCAAGTGTCGGAAAGTAATACAGTTCGGCTTAAAATTGAGCAGGAAATTAGTAATGCTTTACCCGTTACATCCGATACCAAAGATTTAGGCCCAACCTTTACCAAGCGTACAGTCAACACAACAGTGGTGGCGAGCGACAAACAAACTATTGTTATTGGTGGTTTGATAGATGAAAGTAATACTATTTCAACGGGTAAAGTGCCGCTTTTGGGGGATGTACCGGTACTGGGAAATTTGTTTAAAACTAAGGCTCAGAGCAAATCGAAAAAGAATATTATTGTTTTTATAACGGCCTATATTATTCGTGATCGTTCCGATTATTTGGCAATTTTGGAAAAGAAAATTAACGAGCGCAATGCTTTCATTGATATGAATTTTGGCAAGTCGCAAAGAAATCAAATTCGCGAATCTATTAAAAATCATGCCAATAATTTGTTAGAGTTTAAAGATGTGCTTAATCAAAACTATGGTGGCAGTAGTGCTCCCACGGTTATTGAATCAAGCGCTCCGTCATCATCATCGGTATCGGTTTCTCCGGCCACCGGTAATAGTGCAGTTTCCAGTAATACAAGTCCAGCTCAGGCAGCACCTTCTCAAACAACAAGTTCTGAAACCAAATCGGCCGAAAAGTCAACTAACAAGTAAAAATGGAATACAAAAGCCTTGGACAAATTCTTTTAGAAAATACGCCGCTTACTCCCCAACAACTGGACGAGGCCTTGGTAGTGCAGCGTGACAAGGGGATGAAATTGGGAGAGGCGTTGGTGCATCTTCGGTTTTTAAGAACAGAGGATATTTTAAAGGCACTCTCTATTCAGGTGGGAATGCCTTATACTAACGAAATTACAGCTGAGCAAATCCCATCCGATTTAGTAAGTACCATTCCTATTAATTTTGCCAAAAAAAATGAAATTATTCCTATAAAAAAGGAAGACGGACAAATTGTGGTAGCCATGGCCGATCCTATGAATCATTGGGCTTTAGACGATCTCAATTTAATTTTTGATGCGCCGGTGCGTCCTATGATTGCAAGTAGTCAGCAAATTATGGAAGCCATCAACGGTTTGTATAATCGCACCAACGAAAACAATAGCCCTATCATGAACGATTTGGACGAAGAGAATTTGGACATGATGGCGCAAGAACTGGAAGAAGTGCAAGATTTACTCGAGTCCGACGATGAGGCCCCAATTATTCGTTTGGTGAATCAGCTTTTATTTAAAGCGGTAAAACAAAACGCATCTGATATTCATTTGGAACCGTTTGAAAAAGAACTGGTTGTTCGTTTTCGTATTGATGGTGTTCTTTACGATGTGATGCACCCACCTAAAAAAGCACAAAATAGTATTTTGTCGCGTGTTAAAATTATGGCCAATCTTAACATTGCCGAAAAGCGTTTGCCACAGGATGGCCGTATCCGTATTAAACTTGCGGGTAAAGATATTGATATCCGTGTGTCTACACTACCCACATCGTTTGGTGAAAGCGTGGTGATGCGTCTTTTAGATCGTAGCAAAGTTCTTTTATCGCTTGATTCTATTGGTTTAGAGGGAAAAAATTTGGAAGATATCCGCACGCTTATTCATAAAAGCCATGGTATTGTGCTGGTTACAGGTCCTACCGGTTCGGGTAAAACCACCACATTGTATGCGGCACTTTCCGAAATTAACTCTCCCGATGTTAAAATTATTACCGTAGAAGATCCTGTAGAATATCAGTTGCCGGGTATTAATCAAACGCAGGTAAATGCCAAAATTGACATGACCTTTGCGATGGGGCTACGCGCTATTTTGCGTCAGGATCCCGATATTGTGATGATAGGCGAAATTCGTGATAAGGAAACCGCCGAAATTGCCATTCAGGCTTCTTTAACGGGTCATTTGGTTTTGTCTACTCTTCATACTAACGATTCGGCTTCTTCAATTACTCGTCTTATCGACATGGGAGTAGAGCCTTTTTTGGTGGCCAGCTCCGTTATTGGTATTGTGGCTCAACGTCTGTTGCGTACTTTGTGTAAACAATGCAAAGAAATGCATGATTTAACCGATTTTGAATTAACGCAATTGGGGCTTACGCGCGATATGGTGAAATCGCAGGTTTATAAAACGGGGGGATGTTCCTTTTGTTTTGATACAGGTTATGCTGGGCGCACGGGTATTCATGAAATTATGATGGTGGATGATGAATTAAGAGGTCTTATCAATCGCTCGGCCGATGCCATTAGTATTAAAAAAATGGCTATGAAAAAAAGTATGATTACCCTTCGCGAACGAGCTACCCAGCTGGTGCTGATGGGGCAAACTACCGTAGAAGAGGTATTAGCTATAACGCAGGAAGATACTCAAAGAGAGTGAATAGTGGATAGTGAATAGTGAATGGTAAAGAATTGATTTGATTCTTATACTATTCACTATTCACCATTCACCATCCACTGTAGTCCATTGCCCGTATACGCATATAAAGGAATAGACGGTGCCGGTAAAAAAATACGCGGCATTGTAGATGCCGAAAATGAAAAAGCGGCTAGAGCTAAGCTGCGTAAAAGTCAAATTTTTACAACCGATATTTCTCTCGAGGCAGCTGGCAGTAAATCGCTTTTTGCTAAAAGTTCAAATGTTTCTTTTTTTAATAATGTTAAAACCAAAGAATTGGCCCATATGACGCGTCAGTTGGCAACTCTTATGGGTGCTAATATTCAGTTGGTAGATGCTCTTGCGGCGTTGCAGGAACAGGTTGAAAATCCTATTTTAAAAAAGGCTGTTTCGCAGGTAAAAGATAAAGTGGTTGAAGGGGCACGTCTTGCCGATGCTTTAAAAGCCCATCCCAAAATTTTTGATGATTTATACGTGCATATGGTGCGTGCTGGTGAAGCTTCTGGCGCGCTTGAAGAGGTGCTTAAACGTTTGGCCGATTTTACCGAGTATCAGGCCGCTTTAAAAAGCAAAGTAAATAGCGCCATGATGTACCCTCTCATTATGGGTTCAGTGGGCTCAGCTCTTACGTTATATTTGCTAGTCAGTGTGGTTCCTAAAATTGTTTCTATTTTTGAAGATGCTCGCGCGGCTTTGCCTTTGCCTACACGCTTTTTAATGGTCATTTCTTCATTTGCTCAAAGTTATTGGTATCTCATTATTTTGGGAGCGGCAGGCTTTTTTTGGTTTTTTAGACGCTACTCTCAAACCGAAAAGGGCCGCTATAGATTAGATAGAATATCGCTAAAATTACCTATTTTTGGTGAATTGTTTAAAAAAATAGCCATTTCTCGCTTTTCTCGTACCTTATCTACCCTTTTACGCAGTGGTGTGCAGCTATTACAGGCGCTTGATATTGTAAAATACGTGGTAAACAATAAAATTTTAACCGATGCTGTGGAAAACACCAAATTAAGCGTAAAAGAGGGTGAGTCGCTAGCTGAACCTTTGCGCCGTAGCGGGCAGTTTCCTCCTATTGTTATTCATATGATAGCCGTAGGCGAAAAAACGGGGGCGCTTGAAACTATGTTGGAGAAAATTGCGTTAAATTATGACGCCGAAGTGGATACAACGGTGGGTAGTTTAACTACTTTAATGGAGCCCTTAATGATATTAATTATGGGTGGGATTGTTGGATTTATTGTGTTGTCAATTCTTCTGCCAATCCTTAAAATGTCAGATCTATAACCCCCCATCCTTTTGGGGATAAGAGCTTGTAATGCGGTTGAACAGATTGTGATCGACCGCTATAAACTCTAAGGAGAACTTATGAAGCAATTGAAATCTCAAGCTGGTATGACCTTAATTGAAATTATGGTGGTGGTGGCCATCATTGCCGGTATCACGGGGCTTATTGCCGTAAACGTGTTGGGCCAAAGAGAAAAGGCCAATCTAGAGCTTACCAGCACTCAAATATCCAACATTATGAGTGCGTTAGATCAGTATAAATTAGATAATCATAAGTATCCCTCCAGTGAGCAGGGTTTGGAAGCTTTAGTAAAAAAACCTTCCAGTGGTACTGTTCCTAAATATTACCCAGAAGGAGGTTATCTTAAAAAAATGCCCAAAGATGCTTGGGGAAACGATTTTAGCTATGCCAGCCCGGGCACCCATGGGGAAGCTGTTGAAATTTGGTCATCGGGCCCTGATAGTGAACCCGATACCGAAGATGATGTAAAAAGCTGGGACATGGAAGCTAAAGAGGAGTGAGAGAAAAGCGTATCAGTTCTTCCGGTTTTAGTCTTATAGAAGTGCTGGTGGTAATTGGTATTTTGGCGCTTATGATGGGGCTTGCCACCAGTTTTTTTTCTTCACGATCCGATGGTGAAATAAGGCAAACCGTAACATCTATTATTGGCACTGCACGTTATGCCTATAACGAAGCGGCTCGCAAAAATCTATCCTATCGATTGGTATTTGATATGGATACTGGCAGTTTTTGGCTTGAATCGTCATCCGAAGACATATCGGTAAAAGATGAAACCCTCCAAAAATCAAAAAAAGAAATCAAAGTGAAAGAAGCCCCTCAAGGCGAAGATGAGGAAAAACCCGAGGAGTTTACGGCCGAATCGGAGCGTTTGGTAAAAAAGAAAAAACTCCCAGAGGGCTATCGTTTTAAGGATATTTACATTAGTCATCAGGAAAGACCTATTGAATCAGGACAAGGTTATCTCCATTTTTTTCCAACCGGACTTACCGAGGAAGCCGTTATCAATATTTGCGATGAGGATGAAAAAAACTTTTTTGCTTTAGTGGTAAATCCGGTTACTGCCGGTGTTAAGGTATATCAGGAGTATGCGGCATACGATAAATTAGACCAATTGCAGGATGAATAATGTTTAAACGTCTCCTTAAAAAACAAAGAGGGTTTAGCTTGCTTGAAATTATGGTGGCGGTTGCCATATTGGCTACGTCTTTTGTGGTTTTACTGTCGTCCCAGGGAGGATCGTTTAATAAAAGCGAACGAGCTCAAGATTTAAGCGAAGCAACATTATTGGCCCGTATGAAAATGGCTGAAATTCAAATAGAGCTAGAAAAAGATTTGGCCAAAAATAAATTCCCCGAAACAGATAAAAAGGAATCTGGAATTTTTGAAGACCCCTTCGAAAATTACCGTTGGGATTACAGTATTAAAAAAGTGGAAATTCCTGTTGCCGAGCCTACAGGTGAAGAGTCACAAAATGCCATGATAGCAAACGAGTTGAAAACCATGATGGAGGAAATTGGCAAAAGAGTGCGTGAAGTAAGACTTCATATAGTGTGGGGTGATAAGAACGATCCTCCCGAAAAACAGCCTAGCATGGAAATTGTGACACATATTGTGAAATTAAATTAAGAAGTGGATGGTGGATGGTGGATAGTGGATGGCTAAATAAAAAGTCTGTTCTCCAAAGCGCTGCTAAGTGGCGTGAAGGAGGATTTACACTTGTTGAAGTGATGGTGGCTGTGGCTCTTATTACAGCCATGAGTCTTACCAGTTATTCGGTTCTTAACGGATCCCTTAACGCCAAAAAAAGGCTTGAAAAAAAGGAAGAGAGACTTCACGGCGTTAGGGTTTCACTTAACAAATTAGCCGAAGATTTAACACAGGCCTTTGTAGCCGATCCCTCTTTTGCAGGAACTGAAAATTACTACAAAACATATTTTCAGGGAAAAAGAGACGAGCTTAAATTTTCTGGTTTTGTGCATTATCATTTTATGGAAAATGCGAAAGATAGTGATCAGGCCTTGGTGCGTTACTTTACAAAGACATCATCCGATCGTGATTTGGGTTTGGTTTTGCGTCGTTCCGAAACGGCTATGCTAGTACCCGATACCGAAAAGGATCCGCGTGATTTTGAAGTAATGTCTAATATAAAAAAAATCACCTTTACCTATTACGATGCCGAAAAAGAAGATTGGGTTTCCGACTGGGATAGTGAAAAAGCAAGTAACTTGGGTAAGCTACCTAGGGCTGTAAAAATTGAAATAACGGTAGCGGAGGCAGATGGTAATGATAGCAAAGAATTTGATTATAAAACAATTGCTCTTATCAATAATTTTAACGCGGCTATATCTTTTTAATGAAACGTTTAAAAAAAATCTTAAAACATCACAATCAGCGTGGGGTAGCCCTACTGCTTGTTTTGTCTAGTATTGCGGTGCTGGCCACAGCCGTAGTTGAGCTCGCCTACAAAACAGATATTGATTACCAATTGGCAGTAAACGGTAAAGAAAGATTACAAGCCTACTACATGGCTCAATCGGCTTTTCAGTTTTCTAAAATTGTTTTACTCATGCAACGAGAAGGTGAAAAAAAAGCTGAGAAATATAAGGAGTATTTAAAAGGCCAAAACATACAGCCATTTTACAAACAATACCCTATTTCTACCGAGGCTTTAAGGGCCATTTTTTTAAATGGTGGTACAGGTGAGGGAAGTGAAGCTACTAAAGAAGGTGGAGATTCTGAAGAGGAAAAAGCTTTGCCTGTTACCGAAAAGCCCGATGAAGATGCAGATAAAAGTATGCTTGAAAAAGGCATGGATAATTCCTTAATGGATCAAAATATGGCAAACGGTTTTGATAAGGAAAAGGCCGGTGAATTTTTAGATTTTGATGGCGATTTTTCTATTGAAATTTCGGAGGAATCTACAAAATTTGACTTAAACCGCTTTTCAGGGCTTGAAACAGCAAGTAAAAATTATGATTTTAAAAAGAAACTGTTACTTAACATTTTAAAGCAGGAAACTTTTAAGGACGATTTTAAGGACGATGAAGAACGTATCGATTTAGTAAATGCCCTGGCCGATTGGGTGGATGTGAATAATGCTATAAACGAATTTGATAATGTTCAACGCGGTAACGAAGATAATTTGTATCGTGGAGTATCTTACCCGGTTAAAAATGCAAAATATTTGAGTTTATCCGAAATTCGCTTAGTAGCCGGCATGACCGATAGTATTTACAAAAAGCTGGCGCCACTTCTTACCATATACTCCGGGTCCGATAAAATGAATGTGTGTATATCAGACACCAAGGAAGACGATATGAAAGCGCTAATTACCTATTTTACCTCTAATGCCGGCTGCACTCAGCCTATGGAGGCTGATGATGTGCGTATGGAGGCCCTTGTAACCAAAATATTAGCGGAATGTCCCGATACCGCGGCTATGGCAACAGCCTTAAATCAGGATTTGGGATTATCGGATACATCAACGGATACGGGCGAGGTGATTGAGCCTCCTTCCGAAACTGAAACTCCTGGTGAGGAACAAAAGCCTAAAAAATCTACATCTGCTGCGGGTAATATTCCCGGTTGTGATTTGCAGTTCAAAAACCTGATTACAACCGACAACAAGGTTTTTACGGTAAAGGCGCACGGTCGTGTAGGGGATACGGAAGTAACCATTGAAAGTGTTATAAAAAACGACGGGGCTAACCCGTATAAATGGCCTATGTTGTATTATCGGCTGAGGTGATTTTTTAAAGAAATAGAACGCCTATTATCTATTTCTTAGCTATCCAATAGCTGTTATTTTTTGTATATATAGGATTATTCATGGCTCAAAACATTGTTGGCATCGATATTGGTTCCCATTCAATAAAAGTTTGTGAGGTTACGCGCCAAAAGGGTGAGTTTGAAGTGGTGCGTTTTGTGGAGCATGTGATCAATCAGCAAAATAACCGCCTAACGTATGAAGAAGCAGTTAGTGCCGGTCTACGTCATATTTTTGAAAAAAACGAATTTACCACCGATGTAATTTCGGCCAGTCTTCCAGCTCATCTGGTTTCTACGCGCATTATTGAACTTCCTTTTACAAATGCCAAAAAAATTGAACAAACCCTAGAGTTTGAGTTGGAAAGCTATGTGCCTTTACCCATGGAAGATTTAATGGTGGATTACCATATGTTATCGTCCCAAAACGGGCGCTCCACTGTATTGTGTACTTATGTGCCTCGTGTTCGTTTTGTAAAATTTTTAGACATGTTTCAAATTGCAGGGCTCGACCCCAAATATGTAGGGGTTGATATGGTTGATTTGTCGTTTATTGCCAATGCCGCCATGGTTCCCGATAATACCCTGTATGCCATGGTGGATATTGGCCATAAAAAAACGAATATATGCATTATGGATGGTAATAAACTGGCCTATGCGCGCACTATTACCATTGGCGGGTTAAACTTTACACGGGCTATTCAAAAAGCGTTTCGTCTGAATCAGGATAAAGCCGAGAGTTTAAAAATGGATCGCGGCAAGGTATCTAATAGAGAAGATGAACTCGATCAGATATCGCTGTTGTGCCAAAAAGTAGCCGAAGAGCTTATAGTTGCCATTCGTCAAACCTATTTGGGTTTTGGCCAGGTATACCCCAAACGAGAATGGGGTGGTTTGTATTTATGCGGTGGTGGGTCTAAATTGCCGGGTTTGGTGGATGTGCTTTCATCGGCCTTGCGCATGAATGTTACTACGCTCGATTCTCTTGAGTATGTTTCACACAAGCTATCGCATGCAGACGAAGTGAAAGATATTATCCCGTTATCGTTAGCCCAAAGTTTACGTGTTATTTATCCAATTCGCGGTGCAACCATTAATTATCGCACCGGTGAATTTTCTTATAAAAAGGATATTAAAGCATTAGGTGGCGAAATTAAGCAATTGGGCGTGTGGGTTTTTGTTTTGTTTCTGTTGGGCGCTTTTTATTTTGGTTTTTCGTATTACACCTGGCAATCGCGTACTCAAACTATGAATGCATCTCTTGTGAAGGCTGCTATCAAACTTTTACCCAAAGAATTAAAAGGACAGGAAAAAAGTGATGTTGCTAAACTTCTTACTATTGTGAATGGCCGTGTAAACGAGTTAAAACCTCAGCTTGAAGCCATACGTGCTCTTAAAGAAGGACCTTCACCGTTAGAAATTTTACTTGAAGTGTCCTCTAAATTTCCTCCCAAGGAAGATGTGGCCATTGATGTTGATAAATTCAATATTATCGATAATCAGGTGCGGCTTGAAGGGCGTACAGTATCGTTTGAAGCTGTAGATAAAATGAAAGAACTGTTAGCAACGTCTTCATTATTTGCCAATATATCAACTATCCGGGTTGAAAAGGGTTTGCGCGATGAAATACGTTTTTCTCTTTCTATGGATATTAAGGTGGGAGAAGAACCCCCAACTCCTAAAACTGAACCTGAAGGCAAAAAGACGGCCCAAAAAGGAGACGAAGAATAATGGCCAAATATTCGCTGTTAGAGCGCTTTAAAACCGATGATCTGTACAATAGCTTTTTAAATTTAGAAGAGCGTGAGCAGATTTTTGTTATTATTGGGATTGCCTTTTTATGCCTTATTTTACTGGTTTTGCCGGTAACTTGTGCCTCATCAAAAATTTCTAAACTTGAAACCAAATATAATAAAGATAAAAAAAATCAGGTTGGTTTGATGGAAAAAATGAATGAGTACCAGCATGTAAAGGAAGAGCTGGCAGTCCTTAAAGATGAAATTTCAAAGTCAAAAAGAGGTGGTTCTCTGGTTACTATTGTAGAGTCGATGGCTAACGAGGCTGGGCTTAAGGACAATATGCAAAAATTGACGCCTCTTCCTATTGATACCGGTGATTATTTTGATGAGGAGGGAGTTGAAGGGGTATTGTCAAAAGTTAGTTTAGATCAGCTTGTTTCATTTTTGTATGCGTTAGAGTCTAATTCTAAGTCGGCTGTATTAGTTAAAAAAATGGAAATCTCCACCGATTATCGTAAGCGCGACGAAATTATGGCGCGTTTTCAAATTACCTCTATTGTTCCCAAAGAAGGAGAAACCGGTGAATAAGCTTGTTGTGTGGACACTCAACATTGTTGCCGGTATTTTTTTCTTTTTTTTATTTTTATTTTTATACTTTCCCTTTGAACCTATTATTCAAAACCTGCTCACCCGTGTAGAACAACAGTCGGGCGGTAAATACCGTATTACAGTTGAAAAAATTGCCCCGGGTATAATTTTTAAAACAAAATTTACTAATTTTCAGGTGCACACCGAAGAAAAAGGTGCCGATGTAGTGATAGTAGGTTTTGATGAATTAAAAGTGGGGATTCATTATTTTCCGCTTTTGACTGGCAGGCTAGAGGCTTCTTTTGTAGGGGGATCAAAAAAGGGCTCTCTTGAAGGCGATATTACGGCTTCTAAAACGGAAAGTGAACTGGATGTAAAAATTTCAAATTTTCCTTTGGGTGAAATGCTCATTCTTAAAAAGTATTTGGGTACTGGTGTAGAAGGTACGTTAAACGGCAGTATTGATCTCGATTTGTATGCCGATCAAATTAATAAAAATGAAGGTAAAATTGATTTAAAAATTAAAAAGCTTACAGCTACTCCCTTTAAAATTACTCCTATGCCTGGTTTTGATTTAGATTTTCCCGATTTGTCTTTAGCGGATGCTCAAGACGTTGTTTTAAAAATGAATATGGCTAAAGGGAAATTAGAAATTGAATCGTTTAAAATTCCCGGACCCGATGTGATGCTCGATTTAAAAGGGCGACTTATGCTTAATAAAAAACCAACGCTTATGAGAGCTAATGTATCGGGTAATTTTAATTTTTCTGAAAAGGTAAAGTCGGCTTTTCCTATAGCAGTTTTGATAGATAAACAAAAATTGGAAGATGGTTCTTATCCTCTTAATATTTCGGGAAGTTTGTCGCGACCACGCGTTTTGATTGGTACATTCGATTTAACAGGTATGGCTGGCGGTAATTCGGGACCGGTTGAAGAAGAAGAGCCTTTGCCACCACCTACGGTTCCTACCAAAACGGCACCACCACCGCCGCCGGAAGAGACTGTTGAAAAACCTGCTATGCCAGCTCCATCGTTTAGGGTACGCAACAAGCCTTCCAATACTAACGGAGAAATCCCGCCTCCGGTGGTGCATGAAGAACCTCTAGAACCACCCCCAACCGAAGATGTGCCCAGCGATGCCGATGCTGAAGAATAACTTATTTTTTACTTTTTCTAAATTCGCATGGGAGAGGGCCTTTTACGCTCCAAAAATTTAGTTTATTGGCGCGCGCCTTTTTTTCGGCCTCTACATAGGGCCTGGGGTCGTAATCGTAATTTTTATCGTTTGCCGGATAATCCTCACACTTGGGGCGGTAGTAGGTGGCATAGCCTTCTTCAATTAAATTTAAAGCCACTTCCTTTCCATTTACATACACTTTTGCTAAAACACGGCCATACATGTCGCGCCCACTGGCTACGGGTTCTATTTGAATTTCCTTATTATCTAACAGTTCCCTCATTTTCATGGAAGCCACTTTGCCATATTGCTGGGCTTTTTCCGGGGCGTCCATGCCTGCAATACGCACATTAAAGCGTACATTGCCATCGGTGGCGGTAATGGTGTCGCCGTCGCTTACGCGGTAAACGGTATATTTAAAATTTTTCCAGTCGGCTGCTTGCACATTAAAACTCACAAGTAATAAACAGATAAAAATAAAACGCATAAGTCCTTTCATGGTATTAATCATTCTCGCGGGTGGCGGTCACTTCGCTCCCATTTTCGGAATAACGAATAGTGATCACAATGGGGTTGCAGCATACATGGCAATCTTCCACATACTCCACAACGCCATCCACTGCTTCGGGTTCAACAGCAAAAGATTCCCAACAATAAGGGCATTGGACGAATAGTTCTTCGTTCATGGTTTCAGAAACAACGATACCTACTAAAAATCAACAAAAATCCACAGGTTACGAATCCGGGTGAGTAACCCCCTCCCGTCCTCCCCCTTAATCTAAGGGGGAGGGGCTAAGTAAGTTCCCCTCCCTCCTCGAAGTGGCCCCTTTGGGGTAGGTTAAGGGAGGGGAAAGGGGTGGGTTACTCTTTACAAACCCCTCATATATTGGCTATGGTGCCCGTCTTGTGGAAAAAACTAATTTAACAAGCCCCAAAGGGGCGTTGAAGGGGAGGCTCCAGTCGGCTTTGCCGGTGGAGGGGGCGACGCGAGCCCCTATAAAGATAAACATAAAGGCCTTAAGCCTTCCGGAGCTGACAGAGAAATTTAAAGAGCTTGGGCTTGAAGGATATCGGGCGCTCCAAGTAAAAAAATGGCTTTATCAAAAGCAGGTGGCTTCTTTTGATGAGATGACCAACATTAAAAAAGAAGTACGTGATCTTTTAAAAGAAAACTTTGAGATCCCACGCATACCGGTAATGACTTATCAGCAATCATCCGATGGAACCCGCAAATATTTGCTGGAAATGACCGATGGTTCTACCGTGGAATCGGTTTTTATCCCCTCCGAAGGACGCAATACGCTGTGTGTGTCGTCTCAAGTGGGATGCGCCATGGATTGTAAATTTTGTTTAACCGCCCAGATGGGTTTAAAGCGCAACTTAAGTATTTTTGAAATTGTTGATCAGGTGGGTGCTGTGGCGCGTGATGTGGGTGCCGATAAACGTATTACCAATTTGGTTTTTATGGGCATGGGCGAGCCGCTGGCTAATACTAAAAATCTTTATGCTTCTCTCGAGATTCTTCTCGACCAAGATTGCTATAATTTTTCACGTCAGCATATTACGGTTTCTACCTCGGGAATCGCGCCTCAGATTGAAAAATTTGGTGATGCCACACCGGTAAAACTGGCTATTTCGCTTAATGCGACGACTGATGAAGTGAGAGATGCCATCATGCCCATCAATAAAAAGTTTCCCATTAAAGATCTCTTGGGTGCTTGTAAGCGCATGACGTTACCCAAACGTAACCGTATTACTTTTGAATATGTGATGTTGCATGGAGTGAACGATTCGCTGGATGATGCAAAGAGGCTTGTTAAACTTTTGGGCGAAATGAAGGCCAAAATTAACCTTATCCCTTTTAACGAATCGCCCGATTCACCCTTTAAACGCCCGCCCGATGCCTGGATTTTTAAATTTCAGAAAATTCTGCTTGATAAAGGATTTGTGGCTAATATACGTCGCTCGCGTGGTCGTGATATTTTGGGGGCTTGCGGGCAGCTCGCCACCAATAAAGCCGAATTCATTAAACCCGATAGTGGGTATCAGCCTGCTCCCTCCGAACTGGTTTAGAGTTTTGCTAGACCGCCCTCCGGTGTTTCTTTTTAAATTTTTTAAAAATGTGGAGACTATCTATGAGATGACGGGCTTACCGTTTCTGAAAGAAAGTCCTTTGGGTGGTGGGGGGTAAGCCCTTTTAAGGCAGGTCGCACATTTTTAAAAAATTTAAAAAGAAACACCATAGGCCTGGTGCTTTTGCTGGCTTATTTTTGAGATTGGATGTTTTAGCCTTTCATTTTGAAGAGAATCTTTTTTCCCCTAGGACAATTCTTTGACGTCATTCTTTACCATCTCCGTGTGAACCTTACGCGCTGCGTTTAAAAAAATCATTAAAAATCAAATATTTAAATAATAAACCCTCGAATGAGGGTGTGGCACGTAACTTGTAATAGAGAGGGAGGAAGGCTTTAAAAAGGGAAGGGGATTGCATGAATGAAACTGTTGAAAATTGGATCGAAACCATCCGCGTGATCCGTAACTTTGTAAAAACCCAACGTACCGAAGACCAGATTGTAGAATTTTTTAACAGCCTCATGGGCCAAAACCAGCGCACCTTAACCAACGATATTGCCATCATGGTGCAGCATACCAAGGCCGCTAACGACGGGTAAAATCTTTACCCGTAAAATTTTTGTTGTATCTCCTTAAGAGAAGAAGGGCGTTCCAAAAGAACGCCCTTTTTCATTTTATTCGCGTTTGACATTCCGTCTAAATCAGATAAAAAAATCAAAACTTAAATAGGAGAGTTGCATGTCTGTCTTAAACGTTACCAAAGAAGGAAAAGTTACTGTTGTTACCATGAACGATGGCAAAACCGCCAATACCTTTACCGATGCCGTGTTGCGCGAGCACATTGCTGTTTTGGAAGAAATTGAAAAAAGTAGCGATGATACCTGTGTGGTGCTTACAAGTTCCGATCCCAAATTTTGGTGTAATGGTATTAATCTAGAATGGCTCATGACGCAGCCTGGGGATTATATCAACACGTTTAAACCGCTCATCGATAAAATGCTGTATAAATGGGCTACTCTCCGTGTGCCCACCATTGCCAATATCAGCGGCCATGCTTTTGGTGGCGGGGCTATACTCTCGTGTGGATTCGATTTTAAATTCATGCGTTCCGATAAAGGATTTTTTTGTTTCCCCGAAGTGGATATTAATATTCCGTTTACCGATGTGATGCAGGGTATCATTCAGCTTTTGCCCAACAAACAAGCGCTTAACGATTTAGCCTACACCGGGCGGCGCATTGGTGGTGGTGAAGCGGCCGCAAAACAAATTGTGGACGGTGCTTTTCCTGAAGCGGAACTGTGGGGAAAAACCATGGAGATGGCCACTGTGTTGGCCGGTAAAAATAGAGCCACGTATTGGGCTATTAAACAGGGGTTAAAAAGGGATTTGATAGCGCGTGCAGGTCTGTAGCCTGTTAAGCGTTGACGACCCGCAGGTAATTTACCTGCCTATTGAATGTCATCAGCCATCACAAAAACCTGATTCCTATCAAGGTAAAATGTGTAGTACTTTTTGTTGCCTATTGTTGTCACTGTTGCATTTTCAGGAGCTTCTTGGCTTTCAATTAATTGACCTACCAATATTATTTGTTGTTCGCTTTGAATTCCAAGTATTACCCACCCGCTTTGTAATGTATTCTGTGCAGGATCGAGCTTAATTGATACAACCTTACCTGGTTTATAGAACTCGATGAATTCGTTTATTTGAGTTGTCTCTTCATTTTGCCAACTTTGGTAGGTGTAATAGCCCGCTGCACTGCCTGCTACTGCTGCTGCCCCCATGGCGGAGCCAACTGCGGTAGTCACTATTATTTCGCTTGGTGTAAAACCTGTGTTGACTGAGTTTGCAGTATCGGATTCACGGCTAGGTCTTGCAACTCTAGCTCCTGCAGCAGTATCTGGAGCTATTCCTTCTTCAGCCCATCTCCTGAGATCATCTATTCGCCAAATGCCAGCATGATCCGAAGTATTACCAGCAGGTAAAGTGTCTTCGGTGTCCGAGGATGCAGCAGCGGCTCTCGCAGCATCTAATTGTTCTTTAGAAAATATCCGCGTAGGTGTTGGATCTGTTATAGCATCTTTTTCTGACAAGGCTCTAAGCTCATCTTGAGTCCATATCCTTTTTTTGTTTAAGTCTACGGATGTGGTAGGAGGTGCTGCTGTATTTGTTGCGCTACTTGAGATTTCTGATGAGGGCGTTCTTACTCTTATTCTTGTTGGTCTTTTATCTGCTAGTGCAGCGGGAACAACAGGCTCTGGTGCTGCTGCGTGAGGTATCGCTACCCAACGCTCTCTAGGCTTTGGCGGTGTTATTGCCGGGGGAGGTGCACTTAATGCGCCTGCTGGTGCATTCCTTGGTGGGGGTACAGCAAAAATTTCTGGATCACCTTTTTGCCATGAACTAAAAATATTTTCCGGTACTGTAAGATCTTTCCCGCTCACTGCATCATCGTTTGTAGGTCTTAATAAAACAGTTTGTGCATCTCTATTATGTCCCATGATGTGCATGGTTTCCCATTTATCATTTAAAAATACTTTAACGTCTTGACCCTTTCTATAAGTGCCACCACTAACTCTCAATATGCCGATAATTCTATTTGGTCGCGCGCTTGAGCCTTGTGGTGTTGCATCATCCGGAAGAGTAGGTTCTAAATTGCGGCCAGTCCCGTTTTCAGGGTTATCGGGAGAGGCAGCCATACGACCTGCATCATTTGGTACTACCTCATTCAGCGCTTGTTCAAAAGAATTATTAAGTACACTGTTGCCGTAGTTATTTAATTCTACATTACCATTTTGATTTGCTGTGATGGTAAATTTTTGACTAGTCCATTGGCCTTGGTTGTTGCGTGATAACACTGTGTGCGTAAAACTTTGACTTTCATTTTTACGCTCTGCTTCATTTAAGGCACGGGCGATAAAAATTTTAAAATCTATAACCGATGGCATACTTTGGCCAGGTTGCACATGGCCTATAAATTCGGTTCCAAAAAACTCGTCGATGCCACCGGCATCTTCATTGTCACCAAATGTGGTAGAAGAAGTTTCGTCTTTTTTTCCTGGTCTTAATTCATATGTGATGCTGCCATCATGATGAGTTGTTTTTAGAATAGAAATTTCTGTATGAGGATTTGCCTGGGCTAATTCTTCCAATTCAATCAGTTTACTGGCGGGCAGGCCGGGAAGATGATTTTCTAAAGCGGGAACACGTGCCACGCGAGCTGTTGCACTTGTTTCTATGGCGCGTCTTAAACTACGGCCCAATAGTGCACCCCCGGCACCCATGGCAGCCGCCAGCGCTGCACGTTCTGCAATATTTCGTTCCGGATTTTCTGTTGCCCACACGCGGGGATCGGCAACGGCCGTTATACCGCCTTCAATACCCGATTGAGTGGCTTCTTTAATGGCGGGTATTATCAAACCAGGATCTTTATAAACAATTCCAGCTCCTACCATGCCGGCTGCTGTGGATGTAAGGCCTGCTATGTGAGTACCGGTTTCATAACCACGCCTGCTTTCCACGCTCTCTAACGATGTTAAGCCGTTTGCTTCGCCACCAGAATAATATAGCGCTTCTTGCATTTGGCGTTGGGCGGCTGCATCGCGTGCTTCTAAACCCCACTGAACCAGTCCTCCGCCTACGGCAAAAGCAACGCCATAGGCCGGTGCTAAAGCATAGGCTGCTGCTAAAGATACAACCATTCTGGCACCCACGCATAAATAGTATAAATTTTGAACATTGCTAGCCCGTTGTGTAATTAGCCTGGCTAAAGTCCAGGTACTAGCCGACATGTTATGGGGTTTTTCCTCACTCTCTTTGGCTAAAGTTAAATCGTTTTCGCTTAATCCTAATGTTTCTAAAGCACGAGCGCGTCCTGGGGTAGATTCAAAAAAACATAGAACATCGTATAGATAATGTGGATCGGTAAAACTTTCTACGCTTTGTATGGTTTCTTCAATTTGTGATTTTGCACGAATAAAGAGGGGTCTAATTATATCTTGGTTATGAGAACTGTTTTCAAACTGTGCCAGGTTTGCGCGAATAGGTAAATTATCGTTTAATAAATCAAGCACAATACCAGAGAGATCGGTTTCAACAGGTGCTAGTGCAATTTCCTGAGGTGTTAACGTTTCGGAAACATCTCCCATAAATTCTTTCAGAATTTTTCTTTGATCCGGATTTAAAGTATGAAGAGCTTGTCTTAAAGCATTTTGTGTTTCTAATATTACCTGCATGCGTTGGATGCCACTGCCCGGTAAATTGTAGGCGTTAAGAATGGCTTCAATATTGTGGTAGCTTTGCATGGGGTTATTTGAAAAATAACCTCTTAAAAAAGCTGCAAATAAATGGACGGTAATTGGGCTAACTCCTTTTTGAGGGGATAGCTTGCTTTCAAAATCTGCTTTACCTGCCGTTAATTGAGTGAGTGCTAAATCTTTGAGACGGTTAAAGGCTATTTGTGGTTGTTGCTGAATGTCTGCTTGTTCTGTACGTTGCGCTTCTTGCCTATAGCGTGACTCAACCTGTGGGCTTGTGAAACTAGGGGTAGGGGCAAGATGATCTGTGTAGTGCGATAAATTCATCCACGTGCCACTGCCTAACGATGTTTTTTGAAAACCCGGGATAGTAGCGAGCACAGCCATAAATTCTTCAGGGCTGGGTCTTCCAATCATGTAACCCGAAAAGGCATGTTGAATGGCCTGGGTAAGTTCAAATTGTTCGCGCATGCCCAGTTGGGTGCTGTTGGAAAAAGGATCTAAAAGCCAATTTTGAAACTCATCGTAGCTGAGCATTTCAAGGTTTTGAGGAAGATTTAAGTCGGAGTATGATAATGATGTTGTCATAAGTTGTCCATCCGGTTTTATTATCGACCAGACCAGTCTAAAAGTTGTGCTATTTTTTTAAAATAAGAGCTTAAAGCCTGATTTATATGCTTATTTTATGTTGTAGGGGTTAATCCACAGCTTGAGGGTTTTACTCACCAAAATTGTGCCTAAAATATAAAAAAATATAATAATTTCAAGGTATTTATATGGCATGAGGCTTGCATTTTTAGGCCCTATGGTCTACGTGCGCCCACAATCTGGCCCCTCTGAGACTCCTGCTGGTGATCCGTTTCTTCCGGAAAGCGAAAAGGAATTTATTCAGAGTTCTACATCGTACGCTTTGGGGGCGGCTTATTTGTTTGTACCTAAAACAACGGGCTCGTGTTCGTTTGCGAGTAAGCTTTTTGGAAATCCTGTTTCTTCTGTTATTCCCGACGTACCACAAGCAACACCCTCGCAGGCTGATTCTGTTTCTTTATTAGACTCCGAAATTACTCAGGAAGAGGTGGTAGACGATACAGGAAATATAAATGAGGAAGACGGTATTCGAGAAAATATTTTAGATTCGTGCAAGCGTATTGTGGGTTTGGGATTAAAATACGATTCAGAAAATAAACGCGGCATTGATTGTTCGCATTTTGTGTTTAGAGTGCTTGGCGAAAGTAATGCGTTACCCCCAGATGCTCAATATGTGAATACTAAGGTAGGTGAGAAGGGTTGGGTAGCGCAGGGTTTTGTAAGAGTAGATCGTTCTGAAGAAGTGTTGCCAGGAGATGTTATATTATTTCCATCACATGTAGGGATTATTGATGATCCGGATGCTAAAACTTTTTATGGATCGCAAACAAGCACGGGGCCGGCCCTTGCCAGCTATGACAGTGGTTATTGGGCCAATCAGCCTTATGTTATTTTAAGATTGCCGCAGTTGGTGGATGACTAATAATTACCCTGCGACACGGTTTGATTGTCATCTAGGCGTGTCATGGGAAAACGTTTTTCCATATCGGCTAAAATATCCAGACAATCGTTTAAAAAGTCCGACGCCACTCTAATTTGAATTTTAGAATCGGTGGGATAGTTTTCTACCGTCGAAATATCCATTAAATTTTCATAGGCCTCGATTAAAAATTTAATCATGCAAAGATGCTCGTGCGGGACTCTGTAAAAGAGGTAAATCATTTTTTTGTTATACAGCAATCTTATCCATATCCTGCGTAATTTTCATGCTGCAAAATTTGGGGCCGCACATGGAACAAAAATGGGCTTCTTTAAAAGAGTCTTGCGGCAAGGTTTCGTCGTGCATACGCTGGGCGGTTTCGGGGTCTAGCGAAAGAGCAAACTGTTCCTTCCATTTAAAATTGTAACGGGCACGAGAGAGAGCATCGTCACGATCACGTACACCTAAACGGTGACGCGCTACATCCGATGCATGGGCCGCAATTTTATAAGCCACCACACCCTGGCGCACGTCTTCGGCGTTGGGAAGTCCTAAATGTTCTTTAGGAGTCACGTAACATAACATGGCAGCACCAGCTGTTCCGGCCAGGGTGGCCCCAATAGACGAGGTGATGTGATCGTAACCGGGAGCAATGTCTGTCACCAAAGGTCCCAACACATAAAAGGGTGCTTCGTGGCACAGCTTCATTTGTTTTTTCACGTTCATTTCAATTTGATCGGCGGGAACATGGCCTGGGCCTTCAATCATCACCTGAACATTCTTTTCCCAGGCTTTTAAGGTGAGTTCGCCCAACACTTTTAATTCGCCAAATTGAGCTTCATCCGATGCATCGGCCAAACAACCGGGGCGTAAACCGTCGCCTAAACTGTAACTCACATCGTGCTTGGCTAAAACTTCCGAGATGCGATCGAAATGCGTATATAAAAAGTTTTCTTTTTTGTTGTGTTTAATCCAGTTTGCCAGCATGGAACCACCGCGGCTTACAATGCCGGTGATGCGGCCGGGGATGTATTGTAAAAATTCTTCTAACACACCGGCGTGGATGGTCATGTAATCCACACCTTGTTCGGCCTGTTCTTCAATGACTTCTAGCATGATATCAATATTGAGATCCGATACTTTTTTAACACGGCTTAACGCTTCGTAAATGGGTACCGTACCAATAGGAACGGGGCTCGCTTCAATAATAGCCTTGCGTATTTCGGGAATATTGCCGCCGGTGGATAAATCCATCACGGTGTCGGCACCCAAATGAACGGCCGCGTGCAGTTTTTCGAGTTCTTCATCAATTTTACTGGTAACAGCCGAGTTACCGATATTGGCATTAATTTTACACAGGCTGCCGATGCCGATGGCCATAGGGACTAAATTTTTGTGATTTTTGTTGGCCGGGATAATCATGCGGCCTTTTGCTATTTCCTGGCGCACAAATTCGGGCGATAAGTTTTCGGTTTTAGCCACGTGCTGCATTTCTTCGGTAATAACATGATGACGGGCATAAAAAATTTGAGTGGGGGTTTTGTCTTGTTTTCTTTTTAAAATCCATTCCGCGCGCATAAAAACCTTTCGTTAGTGGTTTTCTAAATCATGGAATGAATAGGGAGTCAATAATTGGATTTATGGCTTTAAAGCGATTCCTTAAAATTGAAACAGCCAGCCTGCTCCTGCGCTTATGGCTGCAGGTACGGAAGAATTCCCCGTGTGGGCACTTACTGTGACTGTTGGTCCTCCATAAAACAAATGTGTACTATAGTGACCTTCTGTTTTTATATCAGCAACGGGTGGGCCACCAGCAGTATGCCATGAAGGACCAGCCAAAAGACTTACGCCCGCATGAGAATTGGCTGCGGGTGTAGGCCATGCATACTCGGCGCCCACACGTACAGGAAATGCGCCTTGAACAGGGCTAGCGGTAGTAGGGATTAGTGCTGTTGGTTCGGCTTGAAGAGTAAACTGAATATGATGACCGTTACGGAGCTCTAAAGGATAAGTGAGTCTAGCATCAACCCCAAAAGTAAGTTTGGGAGCCTCTCCATTTAATGGTATTGATACTCCAGTAATAGGGCCTGCGCCGCCTAAAAACCATGTCATAACAACTCCTTATAAATAAGCTGATCAGTCAGCATAATTAATATCGGCTGTTCAAGAAAAAAGTTGCGTGATTTTTTATAGAATTTTTAAGACCAGTTTATTTTTCCCTTGGTGGGGCTGGAAGGGGTGGCCATCTTTTTTTGTGGGATAGCCCCGGCTAAAAAGCAGGCTCTGCCGGCATTAACCGCATCTTTCATAGCCCCAGCCATCAATACCGGGTTTTGAGCGTTCGCAACGGCGGTGTTTAAAAGCACGGCATCACAGCCTAATTCCATGGCTAAAGCTGCGTGCGAGGCCGATCCAATGCCGGCATCTAAAATAACCGGCACGCTGCTTTGTTTTTTAATAAGCTCAATATTGATAGGATTAACAATGCCACGCCCACTGCCAATGGGAGCTCCTAAGGGCATTACAGCAGCCGCTCCCGCATCGCATAATTTTTTAGCCACTACCGGGTCATCCGTAGTGTAGGGCAACACCACAAACCCGTCTTTCACCAATTCTTCGGTAGCCTTTAACAGTTCCTGGGTATCGGGATAGAGCGAATATTTATCGCCAATCACTTCTAGTTTAATCCAGTTGGTGTTTAAAGCTTCACGCGCGAGTTTGGCGGTGAGCACGGCTTCGCGGGCTGTATAGCAGCCGGCAGTGTTGGGTAAAAGATGCAGCTTTTTATCGACTAATAATTTGATCAAACCTTCATCACCTGTTTCAGCTAAATTAATGCGACGGATGGCAACTGTACAAATTTGTGTGGCGGATGCTTCTATGGCACGTGTCAGTATATCTAAATTGGGATAGGAGGCGGTGCCCAGCAGCAATCTAGAAGAAAAACTTTTTCCGGCTATGGTGAGTAAATCGTTCATTTAAAACGGCCCATCCCCCATTCATCCATAAAGGGAGAATATTTTCTTTCGGTTAAGTAATCGGCAATAATTTCTCCAATAAGAGGGGTGAGCATAATGCCGTGACGGTAAAAACCCAAGGCCAGTACAAAATTTTCATCGTCAATGGGGCCTAACACGGGGGCATGATCACGAAAAGCCGCACGATGACCAGCCCAGCTGCTTAATACTTCCATTTCTTCTACCATGGGCAGCGTACGCGAGGCAGCATAAATAAGTTCTAGCATGGCCCCCGCGGTAACCCGGGCATCAAAGCCCATTTCTTCTTTGGTGGCGCCTAAAATTAAACGATTGTCGCTTCGGGGCACCAAATACATGGGAAAACGATGAATGGTGCGGATAGGGCGTGTAATGGGATGGTCCAGCACCGTTTTTAATTCCAGAGCCTGGCCTTTTACAGGGCGCAGGGCCGGTATATTTTTAGTAAGTTCGCTGGATGGATATGTTTCTACACCACTGGCCAGCACTACTTGCGAAGCCTTAATAGGAGTACTGGTGTTATGGAGAATATACTCACCGTTTTTTTCGCGAGCGATAGAAGTAACGTGGGTATTTTCCAAAATTTTTCCGCCCTGTACTTTAATGGCGCGTACCAAAGCATTAACCAATTTGCGGTTATCAATACAATACTCGTTATTACTATAAAGGGCTTCTACACAATCGGACGTAAGATAAGACTCCATCTGCAATAATTGTTTTTTAGATAATTTTTCGGCCGGCAATCCCAGTTTTTTGTGAAATTCAAAAATCCGGTTCATTTCTTTTAAATCATCCTGATCGAGTGCTACGGTAAGAGAACCGTTGGCAATAAAATCTACCGATAAATCGGAAAGGGTTTGGAGTTTTTTAACAAAACCGGGGTAGCGTTTGTGACTTTCTATGAAAAGATTGAGCAGTTTTTCTTCACCAAATACCACTTCCGATGCAGGCGTAATCATCCCGGCTGCTTTAAGCGATGCACCGCTGCCACAGGTATTTTTTTCAACAACAAGAACATCTTGGTGTCTAAAGGCCAAATGATGGGCAATAGATAAGCCAATAACGCCACCGCCAATAACAACAATGGGGTTACTCATACTTAGCCTCCCCCCACAGGACGGATAATTTCAATCTTATCGTCATGGTTTAATAATTTAGTTGTATATTCCGATTTTGGAACAATATTTTCGTTAATGGCTATTGCAATATTGGAATGGTTTACCTGTAAGTGTTCCAGTAGCGCTAAAAGGCTAGTACCATGTTCTACTTTTTGATGGTTACCATTCACCACAATATCCATGACCCTTGCTAACTCCTATTGGGCCTCGATGTCAAGGGAGTCCGATTTTGAGATTGTGGCAGTCCGAAAATGAGACTCTGTATTTTAATTTAAAAAATAATCCTATAAAAATCAGTTATTTAATTTTGGCATGCTCCTTGCTTTGTAAAAAGGGGTCTTGGCTTGATGTTTGGCCTATGATACCCTATATATGAAAGCAATATCGATATTACGTGACAAAAACATTTATAAAGACGGTTCCATTACCGAGATGAAAGTATGGAAAATCCCAGTATCTATCCAGTACCCTTTTGGATTTCGATATTCATTTTTTTATGTAAAAAATGGGAAGGTACTTGTTGGATATGATAATCATTTTCCTAAAGGTCCACATGTGCATTATGGATACGAGGAAAGACAATATGCTTTTAAGAGTATTGATGAGTTGATTAAAGATTTTGAGCAAGATGTAGAAAGGATAAAAAATGAAAGTGAAAAAATTTAAAATTCGTTCGTTAAAAGACAGTCTTAAAAATGTTGCGGATGTTTTAAAGAAAATTCAGGCCGGAAAAAAAGTAAAACCGCAAGAAGGTGTTTATTTTGAAGATATGGAAGCTATGCGTAAAATACTGACGCCCGAAAGGCTTAAGCTATTGCATTATATTAAAACAGATAAACCGCATTCTATTTATCAGGTGGCCAAAGGGTTAAAAAAAGACATTAAAAACGTAGCGGATGATCTTAATTTTTTATCGCAAATAGGGCTTGTAGAAATGGAAGAGACTAAAGGTGCGAGAGGCCAAAAAAAACCCGTTTTACTGTATGATCAAATTACGTTTGAACTAACTATTTAGCGGGTGTTTTTCTCCGGCATTTAAGATTTTTATTTTGGAAGCCATGGGAGTGCCGCTGATTTTGGTTTTAAGAATTTCGAGCGATTCGTTAAGCCCATCCAATGCCAGTTTAAAACTGCCCCAATGAATAGGGATCATGGCTTTGGCTTGCAGGTCATCAAAAGCCTGCAAAGCATCTTCGGGTCCCATGTGGCGGTTTTTCATGATCCACAAAGGGCGATAAGCACCAATAGGCAGACAAGCCGTATCAATTTTAAATTTTTGGCCAATTTCCTTAAAATGAGGGCCGTAGGCTGTATCGCCGGGATGATAGATTGTATGATTTTTATGTTCCAGGACATAGCCCAAACAATTTCTGTAAGTAAGGCCCGATAACCTAAAACCATAATGTTTGGTAGGAACGGCATGAATGCTAACATCACCAAAAGTGTGCGTGCTGCCGGATTTAAGTTCGGTAACAGGGTTGTGCAAAAATTTGGAAATAAGGCTGCCTAAGCCTTCTGGGCATATAATAGGAATATTTTGTGAAAAATATTTATACGAAGGTAAATCGAGGTGATCGTAATGGGCGTGTGTTACCAGTAGAGCTGTGGGTTGAGGCAAATTACTTAAATCAATACCCACAGGAATTTGGCGCTTAGATACACCCAATAGTTTGGTAGAAAAATTAGTATCAATGTAAAAATTTTGGCCGCCCAATTTAGCCAATACCGAGGCGTGACCAATAAAATGGATAGAATTTGTCATATAAACGAATAGTTGTCAGATAACGGAAAACAACCTATAAACGCAAGGATAATGTCTATACACTTTCGTCCTACCCTTGCTGAAATCAACTTAACCGCTCTTCGCGACAATGTGAAAATTGCCATAGAAAAAACGGGTTCTCACACCAAAATTATGGGCATCGTGAAGGCTAATGCTTATGGGCATGGGGCGGTAATGTGCGCTAGGGCGCTTAAAGCCCAGGGGGTTACTCTTTTGGGAGTTGCCACTCTGGAAGAAGGAATGGAGCTTAGAAACTCGGGTATTCAGGGTGAAATTGTTATTTTAAATGGCTTGCTCAGCGAGTCGCTTAACGAATTTAATGAATTTCGTCTTAAACCGGTTTTACATCAAATGGATGATATTGTTCGTTTAGGCGCTTTTTTAAAACAAAGTAGTAAAAAAATGGCCGTGCATTTAAAAATAGACACGGGCATGGGTCGTTTGGGTTTTTTGCCATCGCAGGTAGAAGAAATGGTAGAGACTCTTAAAAAGAACAGTGCCATTACCGTAGATGCCGTTCTCACGCATTTAGCACGAGCCGATGAAGATAATAGCGAGCCCACCGACAGGCAATACCTGCTTTTTTCACGCCTTCAAAATATTCTTAAAGAAAAAGGGCTTGATGTGCCCGTGTATCATATTGCCAATTCGGCGGCTCTGTTAACGCGCCCTATAGAAAGTTACGAGTTAGCGCGTCCTGGTATTATGCTTTATGGGGCTTATCCTAATGCCAGTATGCGTGATAAAGCCGCACTTAAACCGGTGATGACACTTAAAACAAAAATTTTAAGTCTTAAAAATATGCCTGCGGGTCATGGTATTAGCTATGGCGCCACTTTTACTACCGCGCGTGAGAGTCTTATTGCGGTATTGCCCATAGGTTATGCCGATGGTTATCCACGGCTTGCTTCTAATAAAGCTTGTGTATTAATAGCGGGTAAACGTGTACCGCTTGTTGGACGAGTGTGTATGGATTTGTGTATGGCCGATGTTACCGATGTGCCAGGAGTAAAAATAGGGGATGAAGTGGTGTTGATGGGCAAGCAAGGAAACGAATGGATTAGAGCCGAAGAAATTGCGGCCTGGGCCGAAACAATTTCTTACGAAATATTTTGCGGGATATCATCTCGCGTGCCAAGAATTTATTTGGGGATGTGATGCATCTTGAAAGCCTAAAACTAGTGTTGTGGAACTTGGCTGCCGAGCTGGGTACTTTTACCGGGTTTGCCAAAAACTTTTTTGCCTGGGTTCACAAAAAACCTTTTCGCCTCCCTCTTTTTTTGCGCCAGTTCAACACTATTGGTGTTGATTCTACGCCTATTATTTTACTTGTTAGCCTTTTTACAGGAGCCGTGTTTGCACTTCAAACCGGTTATGCCTTTCGTTTATTTAATGCCGAAACTATGGTGGGTTCTACCGTGGGTTTATCACTCACGCGCGAAATTGCCCCCGTGTTTACAGCCCTTATGATGATTGCCCGCATGGGTTCGTCTATGGCTGCCGAATTGGGAACCATGCGCGTAACCGAGCAAATTGACGCGCTAGAAAGCATGGCGGTTAATCCTTATCACTATCTTGTTGTTCCACGCGTTGTGGCCAGTATGATTATGGCGCCGTTACTCACCGTGGTTTTTAATTTTGTGGGGTATATGGGATCGTATTTTGTGGGAGTGGGGTTGCTGGATATTCCCGAAGGGCCGTTTATTGCTAAAACCGAGCACTATGTAGAATTGGATGATGTGTATGGTGGATTAGTAAAAGCCGTTATTTTTGGTTTTTTAATGGCCATGATTAGTTGTTACCAAGGTTATAAAACCAAAGGTGGTGCCGAAGGAGTGGGTAAGGCTACTACGCGTGCGGTGGTGTATGCATCGGTTACTATATTAGTGGTGGATTATTTTTTAACGCAGTGGATTTTGGAAATTTTTAAAAATTAGTAACCCACCCCTGTCCCCTCCCTTAATTTAAGTGAGGGGGACTTTCTTAGCCCCTCCCCCTTAGGTTAAGGGGGAGGACGGGAGGGGGTTACAACGCAGCATGATTGAATTAAAAAACATCCAAAAATCATTTGGGCCTCAAGCCGTGCTAAAAGGCGTGGATCTTGTGATTCCCAAAGGAAAAATTACCGTTATTATTGGAAGAAGCGGCGAGGGGAAAAGTGTGCTCTTAAAACACATGATGGGTTTGGTAAAGCCCGATGGTGGCGATGTAGTTGTAGACGGTATTTCGGTGCCAAAACTTGATGACTATGCCTTATCCGACATCCGTAAAAAATTTGGGATGCTTTTTCAAAATGCGGCGTTGTTTGATTCGATGAATGTTTTTGAAAATGTGGCCTTTCCCTTGCGTGAGCATTCCAATTTTACCGAAAATAAAATTAAAAACCGTGTGCATGAAGTTTTAGAATTGGTGGGGCTTAAAAATATAGACCACAAATTACCGAGTGAACTTTCGGGTGGTATGCGTAAGCGTGTGGGCTTGGCACGCGCCATTGCACTCTTGCCGCAAATTTTATTATATGATGAACCTACAACAGGTTTAGACCCCATCATGACCGATGCCATTGATCAGCTTATTTTAAATACTCAAAAAACATTGGGTATTACCTCGGTGGTTATTTCTCACGATATTGAAGCTACGTTTAAAATTGCCGATAAAGTAGCCATGTTATACGAGGGAAAAGTGCTGTTAGAGGGCGATGAAAATACTTTTAGAAATTCAAATCATGCCTTTGTGAAAAACTTTTTGGAAGGCAGGGCTTTGGGCAATGAAATGTAAAAGGGAGTGAATGTTGAGGGGCAAAGAACTTCTTCAATTATCGGGTTTGCAAATGGCGGAGCTAATCCGCAATGGTGTTGTGTCGTCTGTTGATTGTGTAAAAACTCATATAGAGCATATTGAAGCGGTTAACGGAAAAATAAACGCCGTAGTAGGTAAACGTTACGATGAAGCGTTATCCGAAGCAAAGGCGGCCGATCGCGCCGTAAAAGCCAAAAAGAAACTGGGGTCCTATCATGGAGTCCCCTTTACCGTGAAAGAATGTTTTGCCGTAGACGGCATGCCCAATACCGCCGGTACTGTGTATCGCAAAGATGTAAAAGCAAGTGAAGATTCCACAACGGTAACCCGTATGAAAAAGGCGGGTGGCATTGTTGTGGGAGTAACCAATACCTCCGAAATTTGTCTGTGGGTAGAAACCAACAATAGAGTGTACGGGATGACCAATAATCCTTACAACACCAAGCGTACGGTGGGTGGTTCGTCGGGCGGCGAGGGTGCTATTATTGGTGCTGGTGGTTCTCCTTTAGGTGTGGCGTCGGACTTAGCCGGTTCCATCAGGCTTCCTGCTTTTTTTAACGGTATTTTTGGACACAAACCCACAGGTGGTTTAGTGCCTAATACAGGCCATTTCCCACCGGTGGCATCGGGTATTGGCCGTTGTTTGGTAACAGGTCCTATGGCTCGTAAAAGTGAAGATTTATGGCCCATGCTTAAAATTATGGCCGGCCCCGATGAGCGTGATTCCTGTTGTGAAACTTTTAAATTGGTTAACCCCAACAAAGTAAAAATTTCGGATTTGAAAGTATTTAACATTCACGGCGACGGCAGTATTAAGGTGAGTGACGATTTGCTGGGTGTGCAAAACAAGGTGGCGCGTCACTTGTCGCTTTTGGGGGCCAGTGTAGAAGAGCATCAGGTATTTGAATTCAAAAAGAGCCTCGATATTTGGTCGTCGTTTATGGCGGCAGCAAAAGGAGAGCCCACCATTAAAATGCTGGGTGGTGGTGTGGCCATTAAACCATTTAAAGAATTTTTTAAATGGATGTTTCGCATGTCGCATCACACACTTCCGGCCATTGTGTTGCCTCTTTTAGAAAGTATTTCGGCGTTTTCTGAAAAACGCGTGGAGAATCATGTGAAGCTGGGAAAAAATTTAAAAGAAAAACTCATGCGCATGCTGGGACCAGACGGTATTATTTTGTTCCCTTCCTATTCGGTGCCGGCCCCCAGTCATTATGAACCCTTGTGGCGCACGTTTCACTGGGCCTTTATGGCCATTTTTAACACACTTGAATTTCCCGTTACCCAGGTGCCGCTGGGCCTTAATCCGCAAGGCTTGCCGCTGGGTGTTCAGGTGGTTTCTAGCCCGGGTAACGATCATATTACCATTGCGGTAGCCCAAGAGCTGGAGCGTCGCTTTGGCGGCTGGGTGATGCCTGCTCTTTAAATAAGCATAGACAAATGCCTCTTAATAATTTAGACTAGATTAAGACTAGAATTATGGTTTACATCGGAACATATGACGCTAAGACTAATCTTCCTGGGCTTCTTAAAAAAGTGGCTAAAGGAGAGGTGATTACTATTACCAAGCATGGACAGCCTGTGGCTATGCTGGTTCCTCCCCGAGGTCAAGAAAACGGGGACTTTAGCCCCATGATTCAAAAACTAAAATCCCTCCGTCAAAAAAACAAGCTTAAAGGCTTCAGTCTTAAAAAACTGATAAACGAAGGCCGTCGATGAAGCTTGTTATCGATTGTTCCATTGCCATGTCGTGGTGTTTTGAAGACGAGATATCTGAAGAAGCCGATAAAATTTTAAATGAAATAACCCGTTACGAACTGGTTGTTCCTGTTTTATGGTGGTTTGAAATAAGTAATGTTTTGGTGGTGGCCGAAAGAAAAAAAAGAATGAAGTCGGCTCATTCCAATCAATTTATTCGCACCTTAAAAATGTATCCTTTTACGGTGGATACCCTTCAGGTAGAGCATCGCCTGGACGATATTCTGGCTTTTGCCCGCAAACACCTACTCACTTTTTATGATGCCAGTTACTTGGAGCTGGCTCATCATATGGATTGTGCTCTGGCCACCAAAGATAAAGCATTAATAAAGGCCTGTAGTGAAGCCAAAATTAAAGTTTTTTCTTAAGGGGACCTCTAAAAACTCCTTTTTTTAGAGGATGTCATTCTGAGCAAAGCGAAGAATCCCGTTGAAATTACTTGAGATCCTTCACTACGTTCAGGATGACAGATGGGCAAAACCATGGTTTTTAGAGGTGCTCCCAAATTATTTTCTCTACCCTCTCTTTCTCTAAACCCCCTTGACGTTTTTACCTTATTTGAACTATAGCCCACCTACCTTCATTTCTGGGCAAAGGGGTCAAGTCGAAGGTTAAATCATAAAAATTTAAAATTTTTCCGAAAGGATTGTTATGCCGAGCGTTACTTTATCTCCTGCCGAGTTGCAGTATGTTTATCACTATGTCACGAGTCATACCGATGATGTGCCCGAAGGTTGGACTCCTGATAGTGTGGATCCCGTGTTGGTTGAGATGGCGCGGCATCAATGGGCGTTATTAAGTGAGGGTGTTGAGCCGGCGGCCAGAATAAGACAGCATTTGTTGGTTAATATGCCAGAGGGAGAAGAGCGCACGTTTGAAGTGCGCGCTTTTGAAGAAGGAACCGACAGGTCTTATGTTTATGGAAAGTACAGCTTTTTAACAGAGGTTATTGAAAGCTATGCGCAATCTGTGGATTCTTTTTTACAGGCTCACGGTGCCGAAGCAGCAGCTCTTGATCCTTTAGCTTTGCTGCGTTTGCATCAAGCTTCGGTAGACTTGCATAATTTGGCCGAAGAAAACCAGTACGCCTACCAGTCGGATGCTGTTGGTTTTTATCGTATTGCCCGTACCAGCTCTGTTTTAACAGGTTTGCTCACGCTACTAGGTTCAAAGCAAACAAGTTATCACGTTAGTTTGTTTTTACAGGGGTTAGAACGTGGTCGTATCTATTTAACCGGTTTAAGAAGTCCTTCCAGCGGATTATATTACAACCATCCCATGCTGGCTACAGGTAGTGCTTATCGCGGCAGCATGGATACAGAAGCGCTTTATTATTTTTTCAATCATTTTACGCCGCAAATAGCTGGGTGCCGAGTTGTTAAGGTGCAAGTTAAAGAGGGCCGGTTGTTGGTTGTGTATGATGGAACCCTAGAGTACGCAAAAAATGTACAAGAAACAATTTTGTTTTTAACCGAACAAGGTTTTATTGAAAGTGCTCAAAATACTTGGGTAAAAAACATTAAGGATGACGATACCGATCCCTCCCGCCCGGGCGGTGGAAGAGTAGCACGCCCAGAGGTTATTGCTGAAGAAGGAGTAGATGATCGTGCTTCTGAAATTGCAGCCGGACCTCAAGCTGATGGCCCTACAGACTTGGCGCGTCCGCAATCGCTGGATGATTTATACCGTGAGTTAGGTGTTAAACCGCAAACGTACGATACGGACTACGATCGCTATCAGGCCCTTATGCGTGCTGTGGCGGTACGTGGCGATAATTTTTATCAACTTGTTTCTACCGTTAGTGCCTCGGTACGTTTTGCGGCGCGGCCTACAAGTTTTGGAGAAACAGAAGCTAGTCTAGTATTGGGTTCTTTAGATGCTTTATTGCGTGACAATGACGATCCATTAAAAAACTTATCCCAAGTAAATCCTGTTGTGTTGGAAAGGGTTACCCAAAGAGTGGTTGCTTTTAGGCAAACGCTCCGAGAGCTGGAAGAAGCCCGAGAAGCGGCTTTAAGGGCTACAGAAGAGGCGGCCCGTGAAGTCGAAAGAGATAGGGTAGAAGAACGTTTACGGGTAGCCCCGTAAGTATGTGACATTCTTGTGAAAAAATCTTGTCGAAACTAGCAACTTTTTAGTAAACCCTCCGATAAATAATCAGAACGACTAGCATTGTTGTTTGGGCATTTTATTTACAAATATCTTTTTAAGAACCTTTGTGAGTTTTTTACGGCATTTAACTCACACAGAAATTTTCTATGTCAAACTCTACGGATAAAGCGCATCCATGGGCGCTCAATTATCAGCAATGGGGCAACGCTCTTGCCGAGCTTTTAGGACAAGAGGTTAGTACTCTCGATCCCGTCCTCAAAGACAGCACATTTCATATGGCAGCCCGTATTGCTGGTGAAACAGGGTATGATACCGAAGTAGATGCCGGTGATTTATGGAAAGCCGCTCAAGCTGGCAATAATAGACCCGATCATTATTTACACATTGCTCCTCAAACTTCTTCTTTGGCTCTTCTTACCCTTTTTAAATTAACGGGTGTTTCTATAACAGATGATAGTTCTCAGGCTTTACTTGCGCAGGTGCAAGGAGGCGTTACTCATGATGACTTAAATTCTGTTTTAAAAGATATTGATAAACCCAATCTGGGGCTTATACGCGGATTACGCGTAGCAGCGGGTAGGCCGCTTTCGGATGCGGTAGATGCGTTTATTTATGGCCCGGCTTATTTGGCAGCGTCTTTGACGTCTACAGCCAGTTATTATTTGCCCGATCGCTTGGCCTCTTTGCGTGGTCGATGGGGAGCAAGAGTAACCGACTGGTGGCCCGCACAAATTGCTCCCGAAACTGAAACGGTGGCCAATCGTTTAAATATTGTGTTGCAAAATGCCATTCAGGTTTTTGATGAAATGCCCGAGCAAAATATGGTGGCTACCAGCAAGGTGAATTTTGAATATGAAAAATCGGGTCGTCAGCATCCGGCTGCACGAGCCCAGGTGGCGGAAGATATTGGCCGCTTACGCGGTGTGATGGAGGCTCAGCCTACCGATGCCGATTTGGTGGGTTATTTAGAAACTAACCCCGAAGATAGAAAACGCGTTGAAGATCTGTTTTATTATATTGAGGCCTTTGGCAGTCGTCCTAATCGCCGGGCGGCATCCGAGTTTTTGGCTGTTTGGCAGAGTGGGGTTTTTGAAGAGCGCGCTACAAGCCCCATTGGACAAGCAACACCTCATTTCCCTCAGGTAGATGTAGGCAATAGAACGCAGGTTTTAGAATTTGTAAGAAGTATTGTGCCTCAGTTTTGGAGTAATTTAGATGAAGGTGATAGTGCACTTCTTGATGCAGAAATTTGGAAAATTTGGAGTGAAACACTCACTATTGAAGGGCTTACGGCTGATGATATCCGTACCGATTTGGATAAAACCCTTTACGATTATACCATGCCCCGTTTTATCTGGGGCCCCGAACATGTGCGTTTGCGTAAGCTCATTATTAGTTACCTGGCGTTAACGCTTCGCGATCAAGCTGCTATTCATTTTGCCAGCCATACAGTTGCCGACAGACTTAAAGATTTTGCCAATGATCCGCGTCTTGCGGCCTTAAGGTTGGTTTTGTTTTTACGAACTCAAGCCGATCCAAATGTTACAACAGCCGAAGTAGATTCATTTGGCAACAATGTAACTTATGTAAGCTTGGCCCAGCGTGAATTGGCAGCTTTAGAGCGTTTTCAGGCTGTAGGCTACGATTTTAGCCAGCTTACTCCCGAAGAAAGAGTACGCGTGGCTCGTAGCCTTACCACCCCTTCGCGTGGTGACCGTGTGCTGGGTTCTAAATCGTATGCTGCCGAGGCCAATAGAGTATTAATTGATGATACCAAAGGCAAGGTTGTGGATTACGTTTTGGGTGGAGGCATGGGTGGTATTATTTTGGGTGAATACGATTACGATCCTGTTTTTTTGATGCGTGTGGTGAAGATGGTTAAAGATAAATACGCCCAAACCGGTAAACCTGTGATTGTTGATTTATCGGGCGGCAATGTTTTTGGCGAGCTGATTGATGAAAAAGAAACCAAAAGCGAGTTGGTTGCCGAAGAAGCGCCCATAGAGCATTCAAGTTGGCGTATGTACGATGGGTACACGCGACCTGTGGTGGATATTATTCATGCCAAGGGAGATATTGAAAGAGCATTAACTACAAGCGGACGTTATCAGGCTGTTCTAGAAGAAGCCCACGGGATTGTGGCTACAGCTCTTTCTAATGTAGAGAATTGCAAAGTAGAGGTAGCGGGGATAACTCCGCCGCATCTGGTGCCGGCCAATGCAGCAGCCTACGACCCCCGTATAGAACAAATTTACCAAAATTTATCGCCTCCCGATAATTTAATTAAAATTAAACCGGGTGAGTTGCCCGATTTGCACGATATTTTGGATATCCGTTTTGATGCAGAGGGATCGCTGGTTATTACACCTAAAGGCTTTGGGATGGATAAATCATCGGTGTCTTTTAAAGCGCTTTTAAAATCGATGAAAATATTTGTGGATTATGGACCCGAGTTTAAAGCTTTAGTAGATGCCGGTCGTTTAGATGATGCTCATCGTTTATTGGGTGTTTGGTTTGCGCTTTCTCTTGTGGAACAACAAACACAAGTTGTTGTGAAGGGCTGGGACAATATTGCCGGCGACCAAAATCAACTTTTTGCTCCCGATCATAAAAGTCCTTCCGAATATCATATTCTTATAGGTCTTCTTTTAGGCAAAGGTCAAATTGCAGGTATTACGTATAAAGAAGAAATGATGCGTAATCCCATTGCGCGTTACACCTTTGGTGTGGGGCTACGTTATTCGCCTTATTTTGTGCCTCTTAACCGTGGTGATACCAAAGGGTCTATTGCTCGTTTAGAGCGTACCGCCGAAATGCTGGCTAGGCCTGGTGCTCCCAGTCTTATTCATTTTTTTCCGGGAACGCGCGCGCGCAAAGATTCTAAAGACGCAAGGGGTGCCCGCCAAGATGGTATTCAGGAACCTCTTAAAAAAGGTGGAGCCTGGCTTGCTGTAGATGCGGGGCTAGATGTTGTGCCTGTTCATTTGGAAGGTATTGGCAAGGTTACCGGAACAGGTGTGGATTTAAGAATTGGTACACAGCAAACCGTAACGGTACAAGTTGGTGAGCCTCTCCCTATTACAAATTATACCGGCATGAATAGAGATGAAGCGGTAGCGGTATTAACCGAAGATTTAAGAGTGGCCTGGCAAGATTTAGGAATACGTCTTAGTCCTCAAGACAGTGAACAAATACAAACGGTAGCAAGCCAAGGTAGCGAGGTGCTTCAACCACGCCAACCGGTTTCGCGTAATCCCCAAGAAGCAAAAAAACCAGTATCGCGACCTTTGCGTGTTTTTCAAGGCGTGCTGGGTAAAATTCATCCGGCCATTCCTACGGCACCTCTTGAAGCGTCCATGTATACGCCTCAGGAAAGAATGCGTTACGCTCTGGAATATGTGGGGGCAAAATGGGAACTGGTTAAAAAGCTGTTTGCACTTTTGGGCGGCTATACCTACCAAAACGATGCCGGATTAAGAGAACGATTTGGCCAGGGTTTAAAATACCGCGTGGCTCGTTTTTTGGGTTCTCTTTCGCGTGCGTTAGGCAATCAACCTTTTTCTCTCACACGTGGGGCCATTGCTGAAGCGGTAGATTCGGTTTCGCGTAATCCGCGCTATCAGTTGCCCGAGGTAGATAAGGCTGTGGTGGTAGAAACCTTAAGTGCTATTGCCAATAATTATCATTTTGAAGAAGTTCCCGAAGTCTTAAAGGCCCGTATTGCAGAATTGTACGGCCCCGCAGGGGCTGATGCTGTGGCTCGTTTTACACAATATACCCTCTATTATTTAAATGCCCTGGTGGAGGGCGCAGATAAAGCTTTAAAATTTAACACAAGCGATGTTGCTTTGGATGACGCTCCTGTTCGTGAAGCGCGTGATACCTACACAGCGTTATATCAACAAACTGTAGATCAAGCCAAAGAAGCGGGTGTGGTGCTGGATGATACAAGCTATGCCGTTGTGCGTGATGCACGCGAGAGCGTGTGGATTACTACGGGCCCTGTAAACGGAAATGAAGAACAAAACGCACGCTGGCAAGATTTGCTTGCTGCCGAGGCAAAGTTGGGGTCGTTGGTTGCGGAGGGCGCTTCTACAGCACAACTTGAGGCTGCGCGTTTTGATGTGCAAAAAGCCTACGAGCAGTATTCCCAAGTGTCGGGTTTGGCAGCCTCGCACGAAACGTTTAGTTATTTCGATCGTGCCGAGGTGGGTTACGCTATTCCTCATCATTATTTGGAATATGTTTTAACAAACACTTTTGGACGTACGTCTGAAGTTATAGGTATTTTGACCTTGCATACCCAATTACAAGAAGACAGAGGCAGTGATAATTTGGAATTAAGACAGCAGTATGTAAGTGCTGTAAGGGCGTTGTTAGACGTGCCCGGTAATGCACGCAGCCTTCAGGTAAATTTAATGGCTTTGTATGGTGCTCAGGATTTTTTACTAAAACATCCCGCCGATGAATTGCATGCAATAGTTGAACAATATGGAAATGATCATCCCGAATCAAAAAGTAATTATGCGCGTTATGAAAATGCTTATACCGATTATCATTCCTTTAGCTTAAGTTTACCGGCCAATCCTACCTACGACATGAGACTCACGCAAGAACGCTTACGGGGTGCTCTTATTACCGAAGCGGTGGCGTTATTTACTGGTGAAGCGGGTTTGCGTTTGGTTCCTGCTGCTATACGGTATGTGGGTGAAGCGGCGAGTTCTATGACTGGTATGGAAAGCGTTTTAGACGCGCATGCCCGTTATCAAACCGAAAGAAGAACTTGGGCGTTTGCCGAAAGAGAACGTCGTGAGGGGAATGTTGCCGATTATATTGATTATAGGCGTTGGAAAGCTGAAACCGTTTATGACTTATTCACCCAGGAGGCACAAGCGTTAAAGATGGTGGCCGATGGTTATGTGGCCGACATGGATGCACAATTGAAAGACGCTGGCATTAAAAACGGTGTGGCTCGTGTTACAGAATTAGCCGGTATTGTACTTGAAATTGAAGAGCTGAAAGCGACCGACAAAGCCACCAAAACAAATCAGCATGCCGATAGAATAACGTCTTTAACAGCCCAGGCTGCAACATTACGAGCTTCATTAAGCTCTCAGGAACAGTCGATGGAATTTGGTATCACGCGTTATATAAAAGGGCAAAGAGCCTGGGATAAAGCCATGACAGAGTTAGAACAGCATCAGGCTTTTCAGCTTTCTCATATCGACAATGTGGCCAATCCTCAACTCATTGAAGGTACCAATCCTCATCCGGGCCATTTGATTACTTACAACAGAAAATTGGAACAGGTGGCCTTAGCCACCACTAATTTGGTGGTGGGAGCGCAGCAAGCACGGCAGGGTATGGATCCTACTTGGAATTTATCGGCACCTTTAAGTTACATGATGACGGCTTTTACCGAAAAGCTGACGCCCACATACAATGCCAACACACATCGTGAGCGGGCACGCGATACTTTTGGACGTTATATTGGCGAATTTGTGGCGCCTGTTGTAACAGAAGGCGTGTGGATGTTAGAGCAAGGTTTACCTGCCGATGTCATTGCCGAACCCGTGGGGCGTTGGGGGCTTGAAACTAGCACTCGCTATCATCATTACCGCTTTTTAGATCGTACGCCCCAAGAGGCGTTGCCGGGTACGTTAAGTTTTTCAAATTCCAGCCATAACACCGGTTGGTGGGGTGATTATGGTCCCGAAGTGGCTCGCAAACCGCATCGTCCTCTCATGGCCAAACTCGATTTGGGTGAAAAAATGCCTCCTGGAATTGGTGCTGGAGTTTCTTTAATTGGTAGTCCTATGCCCAATACGCGTGAACAGGCTCCCATTACGGGCAGTGTGATTGATGTGATGACGCGGGGTGTGAGTACGGGTCCGCTCCTCCGGGCCGGTGGACAAGATACGCTCATTTATGGCGCGGCCACTATGGCTGTTCCTTCCGAATTAAGTTTAGATGCCATTGTTAATCCCGGTGATTTGCTGGATGTAGAACGTACTACCGGCATGGAACTTCCAGGATTTGGTAAATCGGTTGCTGCCATGCAAGGCGCGCGGGCTTTGCGTGGTACGGGCGCTTATGAAATGGAGCGTAACATTAAAAGAGGGGGACATAAAATTGGTTCTAAGCCCGATAAACCCATGGGCATGCGACCCGCTGAAGTTCATTACGTGGTAACACCTGTTGATGTGGATGCTCTTCCGGATGGTCGTAGCTTAATGACGGATGGTGTGCGTCCTTCTACGTTTACCAATAATAATATTGGAGAGCTCACTATTTTTGCCGATAACAATCGTGATATGGCCGATTTGGGGGCTATGAGAGTAGCTCCTTTGGTTTCTGGTCCCGATTCTCCCAATGGGCCCGATGATTTGAATGAAAGTGATCTTACGCCTCTTTCTCCTTCTGAAGGGGGTGCTGCAGTAGTAGATCTAGCGGCAGCAAGAGCTGCCGCTGTTAGCAGTCCCACGCCTACGGCGCGTGTTTCTTTTACAGATATACGGTCACTTGATGATCTGTACCGTGTTTTGAAAATAACCCCTGAGAGTTATGCGAATGACTATGAGCGTTACCTGGCCATCAGAAGGGCATTGGCGGTAAGCGACCCTTATAGCATTACACCTGTATTAGATCCTATTGTAAGGCTTATTTGTGCTAGTCGTAGTGCTTCTACGGTTGGTAATGAAGAAGCCCGTTTGCTTCTTAAAGTTACCGATCGTGTTTTGGCGGATGAGCAGATTTATGGTACCCGTGAAGTGGAATTATTAGCTCAAATTCATTTTATGGGTGTGCTTGTTGAAAGTGTTACAGATGCTGTTAAGAAGCAAGAATTAGAAACGCGTATTGCACAAGCCCGCGACCGTTTGGAAGAACTGCGTGATCGTGAAACGCGTGAAGAAGAACGATTAAGAGAAGTAAGAGGAAGGTAATATGCCGGGCAATCCTCCTCCAATTGGTTCTGTTACTTCCGGTGGACCTGTTTCAGATGTTGGAGATCCGCTTACTCCGACTGCATCTCCACCAGACGAAGGGCGTCCTGGGCTTATTCTACCGGTTGAAGATGAGTATGTTCCTCCTAGCTATCCCGAAGCTTTTCCCTCGCATTTAGTTGTAACCTCGTTTGGCGCAAACGGTATTGCCTATTCTAATTTAGGTGATGTTTATCAAATGCGCGTCAACGAATTTGGTGAAAAATATTATGCCACTATAGGTACGGGTATTCACAGCTGGCAAAAGCTGGCCGACTTTATTGGGGCGCGTGTTAACGATGCGAGTTCTTCAGGACGTGTTTTAAATTTTGAAGTAGACCAATATAATTTTAATACATTAGGTCCTAATCAATCTGTACTAGAACAATTACAAACGCTGTCGGCCACGTTTAGTGATGTAAGTTTTTCTGTTGTCATTCATGGTGACCCCATGGAAGAGCCACGCGTTTTGCTTTTTAACGGTGGAACTGTAAACGATGTGGTGCATGGAAATGTTTCTGGCTTGGTAAGCGGAGTGTGGGATACCAGAAAAGTTCAAGAAGGGATTACTGCCTTGTTAGAAAGTAATCCCGAGTTTAAAGCCTTATATACAGCACTGGTAGATATTTCTGCCGATTCCGGTGATTTAAGTTTGGGTGAATTTTTAGAAAAAGTGCGGGTACGCTTTAATACCTTGTCGTCTGTTCGTATTGCCGATAACCAAAGAACGCAAATTTTTGATAAGCTCGATTTACTTGTGAGTCAAATGCGTCAAGTTGCACTAAAAGCTTCAATCTCTGCACCGGTTACAGCAGGTTTTCAGTATTTTGATCCGGTATCCACTATTTTGCGACGTTACGAGCCTAACAACAGTGCCTCCAATCATGCGTTTTCTATTGGTGGTGGCGCCATGGTGGCCCAATTGCATTATGCCAGACGCCTTATGGATTTGGGAGAGCTCCCTTTAGATTTTAGAGTGACTGCATCATCCCGAAGACTAGCCCCTGTGTGGGAAGCCAACAACGAGGGAACTTTAATTGGAGCTTTTGGTGCTACTCCACTTAACCAGGTTGGACGTGGTATTTATTTTGTAAACGATGCTCAGAGAAATGCATATTTGGCAGAACATCCGGCAGAAGTTATTTATGTGAATACCAAAGCCAGTGAGCTGGTAAGTACTTTGGCCGATCCCGATTTTTTGCGCATTATTGCCCCCCACACAAAAGCGCTGGCAACGCCTGCCAAAGCTTACGATTTGCAGGGGCGCATCCCGTATTTGGTGGCGCACGAATATCTGGTACAAGCTGGATATCCCGATTTGGCCCGTGCCTTGGTGGTGGAAGGCGGTTATTTTAGTGCGCCCGATATTTTGGCGGGTAAGCCCGTGTGGATGACTTTTGCCGGTGAATCGGCCGAGGCGTTGGAGGCCATGAAGCATGTGTATACGCCGGCACAGGTGGGAGACAATGGAAGAGCTTTGTGGACAAATGGTTCGCTGATTAACGATGTGGAGTTTGTGCAAAGTTACGAAATGGCAGCCTATCTTATGGCGGGCGGCGCCAATAAAAATTTTCTTACCTATTACCTGGGAAGTTATTTCATGGACCGGGTGCTTGATTTAAGCGACGCCGATATCAATCAACATACTCTTGCTGCATTAAATCGCGAGTTAACCCAGGCCATACTGGAAATGATTGCGGCATCCGAAGAAATTATTGTGCGCATTTTGGCAGAAGAAGGTATTTCGGTAGATCACTTAAGATCACCGGATGGTTTACGGATGGATATCACCATGTGTTCACCCGAAGATTTCAAAGGAATGCTCGCCATTCGTGCTCGTTACCGGGCTATTCTTACCCAGGAATTCCCTGCACGACGTGTGGGGGCCTTAAAACAATTAATTGGCGATATTGTGAGTGGTCAAATTAAGAATGCCGATGGCACCGTAACGCCCGCGCAGGGAACGCGTAACCCGCGTGATGGTTATATTGATAAAGTAATTGCGCGTGCCTATGTTGATTTTCAGGTCAATGATATGGATTTTGAGAGTTTTAGAGACACTGTTTATCCCGAAAAATGGAAGGGCGATCGTGCACAGGAAGGCCGGCAGGGCGCTCCCCGTTTGGATGATTTTTCCGGTCGTGCAGGTTTGACGCTGGATCCTCTTTTTTATTTGGCCTTGGCGGGCTACCAAGGGCAAGACCCTGTTATTCCGCCCGAAGAAACCCGTACTGTTGAAGCTGCAGACGGGCTTGATGCGGTTTGGGGCTTACCCGATGAATGGGTGGAGCGTTTTCAGGGTGCTGTTTTGGAAATGAAAACGAATGTGGAGCTTTCGCGAGCTGGGTTAAGTCGCGGAAAAACGTTACCCGACAATTTTTTTACCCATGGTTTTGATAAAATTGTAACTCTGTTGGCCCAAATCAATTCGGATAGAGGCAATTATTACGAGGTAACACGGCGTTTGATGGTTTTACAATTTTGGCTTAGTCGTGCGCAGGGTTATTTTGAACGTCTTCAAGCCGAAGGAGGAGTTCTTACCCCAGAGCAAATAACCACCACCATGTATAACCTGGAAGTGACGCTTTCGGTGGCAAGCGGTATGTTTAAAGTTTCCACCACCACCGAGCTTTTAAGTTATTTGGGTAAAACCATTCAGGATACTTTTCAAATTGAAGCCGCTCTTAATCCAAAAGTTTTAAAAAAGCTGGGGCTTAACATGCCTCCCGATGAACGTCCGGTGTCGGCCGAAGCCCGTGTGCTGGCCCCTGCAGAGGTGGTGGAACTTTTTAGAACCATTACTCCCGATGACGATAACGACCCCGATCGTGATCCGCCGTCTGGAGGGAGAGTGTCTGTTGCGGCTCTAGCACCTGCTGCACCGGCGGCTGTTATTGCTTATCAAACTCCATCTTCTGGCGGCAATACTTCGGGTGGAAGCGGTACAACCTCGTCTCTGGTGCGTGTGTATGAGGAAAACCAGTTACATGAGTTTTCTAATCCTTATGAGCGTTATATGTCTTTTAGACGGGCGCTGGCGGTAAGTGGTACTGCAGAAGAAAATCGCTTGGTCGATAGTTTAAGTTTATCGGTACGCTTTTATATGCGATCGAGAACTCTGGGCAATGCCGAAATTGAAGTTGTGTTAAGAAGTTTGGAAGCGCTAGTAGCCGATAAACCCGATGATTTAGCCGATTTAGAGCAAAAAATGAGAGGCGCTAGCTTAATAGCGTTAGCTCAAACCGTGGAAAGCTTGCGTGTAAAGCGAGTTCAAATGGACGAAGCACGTCTGGCACAGGAAGAAGCCAGAGAAATTGAGCAAAGAGATGAAGAAACAAGTGAGCGGGAACGCGAGTTGTTAAGAGAGGCACGCTAATTTTATTTTGACAGTTTTGTATTAGTTTATTAGGGGTCACATTCTTTCTGGGGCAGTCTTTTAAAGGGCAAAATGGGCAAAGATGGTGTAGCACTGGGCACTCCTCCACGCGGAGTATCGCCCAACTTTTGGGAGCATCCCACACAAAGCCTGCCTCGTGAAAACGGATTTTATAATCCTGTTTTTTTGTACGGCTTAAGCGATGTGTATGCCGGACGTGTGCCCGTTAGCGGGCAAAATCCCAACTTAGAGCTTCAAAGCCCGTATCCTGTTTTAAATAAAAGCACATACAGCATTTACATTGTTGATGAAGCTCATCGTATACAAACCATTAAGCTTACCGATGATCCCGATGCCTTTGTGCGTGAACGGATTAATATTTTTGGCGATAAATTTATTGGATATGAAGATTCTTTTTCTACCACTCTTGTTGATAACGAAGGCAATCACCAAACAACGCAGATGCGTATTTATTATGTCAAGGGTCGTGGTGATCCATCAGATGTTGTAGCAAACGAAATTTTTGATTTGGTTGATGCCGACGACATCAATATGGTGTCGCGTTTGGAATTGCTCTATTTAAAAAGCCGCTTTGATACACGCCCTCCAGCCGAAAAACCACCCGCCGATTTTAGCCGCGATGCCCAGCTTTTTGCCTGGAGCAGTGTGCGCGGGCAAACTGGTGGATCGGCCGAAGCGCCGGCTATTATTACCCCGGTAGTCCAGTCGCCGTGGCTGGCACAGTGGATTGGGGCGCAAACTGTTTATGTAAAAGATGAAGGTTTGCAAAATCAGCGCAGCTTTAAGGTGCGCGGCGCCTTTAATTTTATGGATTACATGCGCCTGTGGGAAGAAGTGGTGCCTGCCGAAACACCGGTGGTGGCTGCTAGCCATGGTAATCATGCTCAGGGTGTTATTCGCGCTTCCAATTTATTGGGCTATCAATCGGCTCTTTTAGTATTACCCAACGATCCCCAAACCCAACGTAAAAAAATTGAGGCCTGTGCCGCTAACGGTGCCATTGTACTGTTGGCCGGACACGGTTTTCCCGAAGCGTTTGAAACAGCTCAGGCCATGGCAACTGACGGTGTTGCATCACAACTGGCTCTTATTAATGCCAAAGGGAAACCTATTTTATATTTACCTTACAATCCTGGCACCTGGGATGAAACGCAGGCTCGTATTGATAGAGCCACTGCCGAAGATCAACCGGTTATTTTGTATCCTGGCGATACCGTTCCACAATGGAGCGAGGTAAAACCATTACTGGTTCCCACTTACGATCATCCTCTAACCAGTGTGGGGCAAGGGACTGATGCCATGGAATTACTGGCGCAGGAGCCGTCACTGATACAAGGTGCTTTTGTGTATGTGGTGCCGTTTGGCGGCGGTGGGAAGCTAGCCGGTGACGGCACGTATTTAACATCTATTAATCCCGATGTGCGCGTAGTGGGTGTTAACGACGACAAAGCTCCTGTGTTTGAGCGTTCGCTAAGTTTAGGCCGGCTGGATGTGTGGCCCGAAGAATTTGAAATGGCCGAAGACCGTAATTTTGCCGATGGCACGGCAGTTCCTAACCCGGGTGTGTATACATTTAACCAGGCCATGCAAATAGGAGCCGAAGCAGCTATTGTCACCAACGATGAAGTGGCCGAAGCCTTGGTGCTGATGGATAGCCAGCCCTGGTACACCGCAAACGGCGAAAGCCGCGCGCGTCAAATTGAAGGCGCCGGTGCCAGTGCCGTAGCCGCTATGATGAATGGGGCTATTGGCAATATGCAGGGGCAGCGTGTGGTGCTCAGTGTATCGGGCAGCAATATTGATCAAAGCACCATGGACAGGGCCTATGCGTTAAAAGGCTGGATATTGGATGATCTCGATTTTTATCGCGGTATCACCTTGTGGCGCACCGCCTTGCGCATACAAGAAAATAGCGGTTTTCATATTGCTCTTTTAAACGAGCTTATTCAAACCTCCACCGGGCGCAACGAAATAAGAGCATTGCTCATGAGCGACGGAGCTTCGTGGAAAGAGGCATCAAGCCTTGATGCTTTAAGACTTGAAACGCTTGATGGCTTTTTGGACGGTAAATGGAAAGAAGTAAAAGCGGTGGTGGAAAAAGCGTTGGGTGCAAGTGATTTTGTATATATAAAAGAAAATCGCTCCATGATGTTGAATGACCCTCAAGTATTGGCACGTGTGATGCCCCAGCTTTTTGGTTTTTATAAAGGACAGATCAGTGCTTCCGAGATGATTGAAAAATTAGCGTTTTGGTACGATGTTTTTATGAGGCGTTCGCCAAATGCGCAGGCCGACAATACAGTAGATGCAGAGTTAAGGCCCATTGAGGTTGATTTTGATAGAAAAGTTCAAAATCCTTTTCCTACGCTTGCCGATGAAATTTATTTTAGAGATTTAAACCGTCAGCAAATTGAAAAAAGACAGGCCGGTTTTTTGGATTATTACCGTGAAGTGAGCGGTAATGCAGAAGCCACGCAGGAGGTTTTTGACCAAGCCTATACACAGTGGAATCCCTTTATGGCTTGGGCTTCTGCAGAATTACCGGTGGATGACGATTTGATGCGTTTTTCTTTTTTGCGCTCCCTTCAAATGAATACAGAAGCGCATCGTGTAAGTTTTTTAAATTTAGAAGGTGCTCCCGATGTGCAAGGGAATCCCATCAATATTTATACCGAAGTGCATCAACCAACAGGATTTTCGCGCGGTGTAGTGATGCTGGTGCCGGGTGGTTACGAAACAGTGGCCATGTATAATCAGGAAATAGATCGCTTTGTGGCCGAAGGTTATACGGTAGTGGCGGCCGATGTACGAGGAGACGGTTTTTCGGGGAAACCTCTGGGTGTGGGTGGCTACATGGATTCGGCCGGGAGTACGGTTCACGATTTATCCCGTGTGTTGCTCTACATTCAACAAGATGCTCGTTTAAAAGATTTGCCTTTGGTGGGTTATGCCTACTCGCGCGGCGGTTTGCTGTTAACGCTTTTATCACAGTTGCATCCCAAGGCGTTTAAGGCCATTTGTTTATTGGCTCCTGCGTTGCGTTTAAGTGAATACAGCAAAAAATTACTTCCCGAAAATTTGCCGCCGGGAGTATCACGTGATTATTTTAGAAGAATCAGCCGCAGTATTATTGTGCCGGGCACAGATACTCCCATCGATTTCATGCGTTTTATTCCGTACCAGCCTCAAGACTGGATGGCTAGAGGGTTTACGGTTAATTATCAACTAGGCAACACCAGCGCTACTGTAGCCGATGCTTATCTTTATTCGCATGCTTTGGCCGATGATGGTCATCTGTCACCCACGCCGGTGTTGGTAATTCATGCTTCCAACGATCATTGGACTGGAAATGATGATGTGGTGAATGGGGCAAGAGAAGTTTATCAGCACGTGACCGATTTAAAAGTGGATGGGTCGCATACTGTTCGCTGGCATGCAGATGTGATGGATGCTGTTATTTTACCGGCCATCCTGAGAGCGTTTGAGGAAAAACCTTCTCCGCCCCCATCCGGAGGGGGAGGAGGCGGGGTGGAAAGAGGTGCAGATGGAGAAGTGGTAGTGCCCACCCCTGTTGAAGCCGCAAAAATAGGTCCCGGTTCGTTAGCTGATTTGTATGAAGAGTTGGGTGTGAAAGTGGATAGAAATACGCCGGAGTATGAACGTTATCTGGCTTTAAGGCGTGCTTTAGCAGTAAGAGGCGATGAGGTTTTATTAAACAGAGTGAATACAATAGCGGATACGGTTCGGCTTTATTTGCGATCCACTCTTGTTGGAGATACAGAAGCCAAACTTATTTTAGCTACTGTGGATGCCGGTTTAAAAGCCGATACTCAAGATTTAAAAGAATGGCATGATAAAGTGAGTGAAAGGGGTCTTTTGGCACTTGCCGGTTTAGCTGTACGCGTCAGTGAAGAAAGAAAAGCGGCGGAAAGATTGATGCTTATGGCCGAAGAAGCACGTGCCGCGGAGGTTAGAGAAGAAGAGAGGGACAGGAGACCGTTGGAAGTAAAGTAAAAGCCAGCCTTGACAGTTGGCTTGTAATTTAATAGCGCGAAAAGTTCTGGGCAGAATTTAAATCGCAAAAACAAACGTAAAAAACTAGGAGATACTATGCCAGGGATTACTATTGGGGTACCAACAGAGGTTAAAAATAACGAAAGTCGTGTGGGCTTAACGCCGGAGGCGGTAGCGGCTTATGTAGCGGCAGGCAATACGGTGTTGGTGCAAAGCGGCGCGGGTATAAAAAGCGGTTTTACCGACGATGAATATCGCGAAGCGGGTGCTACCGTTGTGGCAACAGCCGAAGAAGTTTTTAAAGGCGCCGATATGTACATTAAGGTGAAAGAGCCTTACGGTGACGATTTAAAATATCTCGAACAATACGGACGTGGAAAACTTTTATACACCTATTTACATTTGGCCAGCGGCCCCGCTTTAACTCGCGATCTCATGCGTTTTGGTGTAACCGCTGTTGCTTACGAAACCGTAAAAGACGGCAATGGTCGCACGCCATTACTGGCTCCTATGAGCATTGTGGCCGGTGTTTTAGCGGCTGATAAAGCAGCTTACTATTTAACAGCTCCGGCCGGAGGTAAAGGGATTGCCATGGGTGGCGTTCCTGGAACCAATCCTGCCAAGGTGCTCATTGTAGGTGGTGGTGCTGTGGGTTTGGCCGCTGCACAAAAAGCGGTGGGTATGGGCGCCGATGTGACTATTTTAGATGTAAGCCCTGCGCGTGTTCGCTACCTTAATAATTTCTTTAATCGCCCCATTGCTCGTGTGCTTGATGCTTCGGTTAATCTGGATGATCTTGTGGCGGCTTCCGATGCGGTAATTGGTTCGGTGTATATCCATGGAGCTAAAGCGCCTCAGCTTATTACTCAAGATGCTGTTGCGCGCATGGCACCAGGCAGTGTGGTGGTAGATGTGGCGATTGATCAAGGTGGGGCTATGGAAGGGGCGCGTGCCACAACACATTCCGATCCCGTTTATACAACAACCCATGGTGTTATTATTTATTCTGTTGCCAACATGCCCGGTTCGGTAGCGCAAACATCAACCCTTGCTCTTAACAATAGTACGCTTGAGTACGGTTTAGCATTAGCGGCCGGTTGGCAAGAAGCCGTGGCTGCCGATGCCGGTTTATTAAAAGGCTTAAGTGTGTATGACGGTAATTTGGTTGATCCTGCCGTAGGCAGTTCTATTGGTGAGCCCGTGGTACCGTTTGTTCCTTCTGTTGTTGTTGATGCCCCAGCACCCGCACCTGCCATTTCGTTAACTCCCGATGCCCAGCGCGCTGCAGACCGTACGCTGGCTTTGGCTCAAAGTCATCCGTTATTTGATGGGATTATTTGGAATGACTTAAAACCGGTGCTGGCTGCTTTTTATGCAAACCCAGACGCGCAAGAAATTTTGGAGCGTTTATACGAAGATCCAATTCGTCTTTATGAAGCGCTAGAACAAGCCACTGGCCGTTACGATCTTTCGGTGAACATGGCCGATTATTTGGATGCCCGCACGGTATTTTCAACCGACTTTGCGATTCCTTTGTATATTTTGGCTGTATCCGATAATGCTGCATTACTGGATGTTGTTGCCGATAATGTAGAGGATGCCAAAGAAAAGCAAATGAGTTGGCGTGGTTTTGTGTGGGATACTCCTGCAGAAGCTCCAAACATTGAGTTAGCGCGAGTTTTATTGGGTATAGTTCCTGGTTTAGGTTTAAAACCAAAAGCTGTAGATGCGCTTTTTGATGCTGCGCCCGCCAATACGGATGTTACAGTAAAGCCGGCCCCCGTACCAGCCCCTGAATCATCGCGATTGAAAGATATTTACGACAAAGTTTATTATTCAGACGGTGACTATCCAAATGATTACGAACGTTACCGGGCGCTATTAAGAGATGTGGCTGCTCGAGGGACATTTGTAGATTATAAGCTGGTTACCGATTTATCGAAAGCCGTTAGAGATGCTTTGGGTTCTACGCAACTAGGTGTGGACGAAGCCTCGCTGGTTTTTGAGGTGTTGGGTTCTGTTTTGGATAGAGACCAGGCTTTAGTTTTATCCACCGATATTGACGATATTCGTGCTCAGGCTTTAGAGCAGCTTGTTGTTGATTATGCGCGTCGTCGGGCTGCTGAAGAAGCAAAGGTAACTGCCGCTAAAGCTGAAGCCTTATTACGTGCCGAGGAAGAAATTGATAGGGTAGAAAGAGATTTAGTAGAGAGAAAATAAATATATAAAATCACGCAACTTTTTTGATGCTAATCCGATAATCCCCTATCCTCCCAGGGCTGGGAGTTAGAATAGGGAAAGTATGCCGGGCATTGAATTATCTGAACATTTAAGTTCCCAATTATGGGCCATTATTCCGTCGTTGCCACAAGCTCAGGCCGATATGGCTCGGGATGCTTTATCTGCCTTAACAGCAGCTCAAAACGAAGATGATGTTCGTGCTGTTGCCGACGCGCTTTTTTTAAACCCGAATCCCAGTCTTCATCAAATTGGTGCCGATTATTTATATACAGCTGTACCCCTTAAACCCGGCGCCTTGAGATCATCCACTTCTTATACCCTTCCTCTTTTATTGCGAGATATTACCGGTCCTTTAACAAGCAAACAAATGGCAACACTGTTAAGATTTTTGCCGGCCACAGGGGCGCGTGTATCCGGTGTGGAATATCGCGATGGGAATTGGCAGGTATATTTATTGCCGGCCAATACACCCAATGCCAATTTAGAAAGTTTTGAAGACAGAACTCAAGATGGTTTTGAGCGTTTTGTAAGCGAGCTTGCCAGCATTTTAGGTTATTTGGCCGATAGCGGGATGATCAGTAAAGAGGACGTTTTTAATATTGTGTGTGATTCTGAGTCTTTTAAACAGACTCCGGGTGGTGGTTTGGTGAGAGATTTGAGTAAACGTTATTCTTTATATTACCTGGAACAAGATCCTGTGAGTGGCCGCTATACGATTTTGGATTACAGTGCAGATCCCTTAGAGGCAGAATGGCGGGCGGGTGATATTAGTTTTGGTATGGATGATTCCGATTTTGCTGAAATAGAAGAACAATCGCGTGTTATGCAGGGTGAGCCCAGCATGGCGCAAATGAAAGATGCTGCGGCACATGGTATTGGTCAGTGGATAAAAGGTAAAATTGATTTGGCCGCTCCTCTTGTTTTTAATGCATACGATTTAAGAACTCGTTTAACTGATTTTGCCTTGAGTATTGGAGCGTCTCATTCTTTACAAAATATTATCTCAGCCCTTTCTAATTTAATAAGTTTTTTAAATGAGAATGAAGGAAGATTTGATGTTTTTCACAAAGCAGATGCAGCGACCTTAATGGAGGCTTTGAAGTACATGCAACGAGAATTAACAGCTCTCAATGCTTGTACGAGTGAGGCCGAGCTTCAAGAGTGGTACGATAATTTTGCCACAACAGACGGTTTAACAGAGGAGATAAAAAAATCGGCACGAGGTTTGGTGAGTAGGGAATTGGCCAAGCTGAGGCCGCAGCGTGCAGATGCTGAACCTCAGCCACGAGGAAGAATTGAGTTTGGCGGGACGGCCGATAATGTTGATCCTCCCGCTGTTTTTACAGTAAGTCCCGAAAGTGCATATCCTAGATCGTTAGAAGACCTATTTCGCATGCGGCATATTGCTACCGAAGGACAAACATCTGCGGCCCAATATTTAGCTTTGCGCCGGAGCTTGGCTGTAACTCCCGATGACTTTTTATTGCAAATGCTTGGTCAGGCAGAACAAGTTTTTCATCCTGAAAGCGGATTACTGAGTGATGCAGAAGCCAATGCGGTGCTTAAAACCCTGGATGCTGTTTTATTAGGCAATACCACGTCGTTAGATGCTTTGGTACAAACAGAATTGGTGAGCCTTGCTTCTCGTTTAATTGAGGATCGTAAAGCGCTTGATGTTGTAAGGCGTGCAAGCGAAACAGCAACCGATGTACTGGAAAGGGATCGCAAAGAACGCGAAACAGTACGTGATCCACGAGTGCCGTAAGTAAAAATTTATTTAAGTATATGATTTTACTTTATTTTATTTAATTTCTTTTTACGCAACTTTATTGTTTAGTTTGCCGATAATTAAAGTAAGAACAAGTATTTGGGCAAAAATTAGGGAAAGGACACTTAAGACGAGGTCCTTTCTATGCGTTATTTTTTAAATCGTTTTCATCTTTTATTTATCCCCTTTATATTTTTATTCACTTTCAGCTTCTCACAAGCGTATGCGGCATCGGGAGATTTAGATTTAAGTTTTGGAACTTCTGGCCGGGCTGAATATATCTTTGATTTTGTTTACCAGCCTCCAATTGGACAAGATCCCGCAGGTGTTAATTACTCAATTTTATCCGACAATCTAGATGGAGCTTGGATTGTGGGGCAATCTTATGACTCAAAGGAATTTATCTACTTGGCGCATGTTTTGGAAAGTGGTGCCCCAGATTTAAACTTTTACAGGCACAATTTTTATCGACAAATAGAGATTGATACAATTCTAAATGTGCCTCCAATAAGCGATTATTCGCTAATTTCCCTGCGTTCTGAACCTGGTCCTCTTTTACAAAATCTTCTTAATCCTGACTTTATTGAAATAACAGGGGTATTTGGTTTTACTGGTGCCGAGCAGTTTTACCGCGTGCGCTATGATACTGTCCAAGATACGTTAAATATTAAAAAAGTAACCATTCGATTTCCTCAGGGCGGCTCTTTGGTAACACTTAATGCACATTCATTAACAGCAGCTTTGTCTACTGAAAGTGGAGGCCAATTATATTTGGGATGGGTTGAATCTAACGGCACGGCAGTATTCCCTACCCGACAAATTTTATTAAAATTAAATTCTCTTGGCGGATTGGATTCAAATTTTGGAGAAGATTACGATTTAAATGGATCGCCGGATGGGTTTGTGTTTTTAGATAGTATTTTACCACAGCTTTATCCTGCTCTTGCTTCTCAAGCTGTGGTGTCAGATATGAGGGATGGAGCCAATGGAAAAATAAGATTACTGACGACTTTTGACGGAGAAAGAGATGTTCTTATTTTTCAACTTAATTCAGATGGCCACTTAGATACTACTTTTGGTTCGTCAGTTATTGGTGGAGTCCCTAGGTCTGCCGTGTTATGGCAAGCTCCATATCCTGTAAAGCCTACCGTTAAATTTAAAGAATCTAGTGATCATCGATGGATTGTAGCTGGAACAGATCCAGACCCCGTTTATAATCAGACGGCTACTTATCAAAAGTTTTTTTTGGGTGCACTTCGTGCTGATGGAACGCTTGATACTTCATTTGCACACTCAGGCTTTCTTCTTATTAATCTCCCTATACTTGTTACAAATTTTGATAATTATGTGTCTTTAAACAATCTTTGGATTGATGCTTCCGGCAATTTTATGGTGTTGGGGAGTCAATACGTGGAAGATGGATATTTACCTGGAGCTCCCTATATGGAAGGGCATATTTTTGTTGCCGCTACTGATTCGCTAGGTGTTCCTAAAGAGGGGGGTGCTTTTTATCGGGGTCTTGTATCCCAAGATTTTAATCCCCAGGGTGGTGGTGACTACGTAGTGGGTTCTATCTTAGATTCTGAAAACCGATTGTTGGCATTGGGAAATTTTGAATCTAATGAGTACTATGATGTTACAAATGCCTTAAGGATAGTTATTGAAGATTGTGGCAATGGCGATAAAGAAGCTGATGAAGTATGCGATGATGGTAATCTTGACGATAATGATGGTTGCGACTCTCTTTGTAAAAAGGAATTTTGTGGCGATGGAGTGGTAAACGGCATTTATGGTGAAAGCGCTTGGGTAGATGAATGCGATGATGGCAATAATATAAATGGTGATGGTTGTTCTTCTACTTGTATTTTAGAACGTTGCGACGATGGTGTTGTGAATATTGATGGAACAACGGGCGTTTTAGATGAGTGTGATGATGGAGGAAACTTAGATGGTGATGGTTGTTCGGCCAGTTGTAAACGTGAGTTTTGCGGCGATTCCCGCATTAATGGTATTTATGGCAGAGCGGGTTGGGTAGATGAATGTGATGATGGCGATACCGATAATCATAATTTTTGCAAATCGACCTGTCAGTTTAATGTGTGTGGTGATGGGGTTGTGCAAACTGTAGCAAGTCCCACTGATCCTGCCGATATAGAACAATGTGATGATGGTAATACAATTGTAACCGATAACTGTGTGGCCTGCAAACAGGCTGTATGCGGGGATGGTGCTGTATGGAGTGGTCATGAAGGTTGCGATGATGGAAATCAAGACCCTATGGATGCGTGTGTATCATGTTCTATTGCTCGTTGTGGTGATGGGCATCTTTGGATAGGTCATGAACAATGTGACGATGGCAATTTGGTTTCGGGTGATGGTTGTGATGCAAACTGTCTTTCTGAAGATCCCTGTAATGGTCTGGATGATGACGGAGATGGAATTTATGATGAAGGTTCAGGCGGTGATTCGGACGGTGATCATTGGGGTGATGCTTGTGATAATTGTCCATCAATAGTAAATCTAGGCCAGGCAGACGTGGATGGAGATCATGTAGGAGATGTTTGTGATGTGGAAGAATGTGATGGTGAGGATAATGACGGGGATGGATTGGTAGACGAAGATCCTGTAACTAATGGTGGTTTTCGCGATGCCGATGGCGATGGTATCTCCAATTTTTGTGATCGAGAAATATGTAATGGCATAGATGATAATGGATACAACGGTGTGGACGAGGGATTTCCAGATACCGATGGCGATGGTTTTAAAGATTGTATCGATATTTGTGCCGGTGGGGATGATACCAAAGATGCTGATGGCGATGGGATCCCCAATAAATGTGATTTAGAAAAATGCAACGGGCTTGATGATAATGGAGATGGTAAGTCTGATGAAACTTTTGTTGATACCGATAGTGATGGTTGGGGAGATGAATGTGATAATTGCCCCAAGGTTGAAAACGATTTGCAAAAGGATACAGATGGTGATGGCTTAGGCGATGCCTGTGATCCACGACCTGTTTGTGGAAACGGTATTGTAGAAAAAGAAGATTTGGGATCAAAATTCACTCCAGCTGATGATATTGTGGCCGAAGAATGCGATGATGGGAATGATATTAGTGGAGACGGGTGTGACGCCTGTCAATTTGAATGTGATGTGCCAGAAACTATAGAAGGTTGTAAGTTGCCAGGTGCGATGCTTGAGGTGTGCGAAGTAACGCAACGTATTTGTCGTGATGATCATTCGTGGTCGGCCTGTTCTATACGGCCTGCATCCCAGGGAACGGCTTGTGAAGGCCCCGACAAATGCCAAGCCTATGCGTGCAATGCCACCAGTGAATGTGTGGGATCTCCCATCGAAATTCCCGCTTCGGATAATACGTGTGTGACAACATCGTGTGTGGCGAGTGAAGGGATTATCACAACGCCCGTGGCCGATGGAACAGCATGTGGTTCAAACGATAACTGTACTACTTTTTCTTGTGCGTCTGGCAATTGTGTAGGAACACCTATAGAAGATCCTGCAGATGACGATACTATCCCTGAATGTGAAGAAAAATGTGGTGATGGTGATATTAATGCCGAACTCAATGAAGAATGCGATGATGGTAATAATCAAAATGGTGATGGTTGCTCCTCGGTGTGTAAGCTTGAACCTGTACCCGGTGTAGAGAGTGAAAATGATTGCATTGCTGTTGGTGGTACTTGGAAACCATCAATTGGTCAAATTATTGAAGAAGGTAAGGAAGATTTAACCGACAATAGTGTTGTTCTTGAAGGGGATGCAAGCGCTGGTGTTTGCCATAGAGCCGAAGCTAAATTTGTGGGTGGTTGTGCGGCGAGTATTGTACCAATAGGTACGTTTCAAGCAATTCCACTCTGGTTTTTGATAGTGATTGCTTTAGGTTTTGTTCCTATTATTTTCCTGAGAGTTACAATAAGACGGCACTGAAGACTTAACTATTTGTAATTACATAATATTTTATACTTTAAAGAGAGCTTCGCCCTATTTAAAGTATTCACAGTAAATTCACGCAACTTTTTCTTTTCATCACCGATAAAACAGCATAAAGCATTAAAAAAAGCTGGGCATGCTTTTTAAAATTTTCGCAAAAATGTGAATATGAAAGTTGTTAACTTCATTCTGTATGCATGCGTTTTCATGGCTATTTGCTTTACGGCTCAAGTCTCTTATGCCGGTGTGTGCGGTGACGGCCATCTTGATGTCGGTGAAGAATGTGATGATGGTAACAATATTGACGGTGATGGTTGCCCCTCTAATTGCCGCCCTTCCTGCGGTGACGGTACCAAACAAAGTTTTGAAGAATGTGATGATGGTAACAATGCTATTGGTGATGGCTGTAATCCTATTTGTCAAATAGAAGAATGTGGCAATGGGCGAGTAGATCCTCGAAAAGAAGAATGTGACGATGGCAACAGGAATGATTTAGACAGTTGTACCAATCAATGTACTACGCGTGGTGGTTGTGTACCGGGAAAGGTAAGAGAGTGTACCGACTATGTTACACAAGATTATACCGGTGGAACCACACCAGTTGAAGGTGTTTGTGCCCGCTGGGAACAAAAGTGTATTGGTGATGCCGGTTGGGAACCTTGCCAGCTGGTTGATGTTTCTACTCCCACACAGCCCCCATCCGAATGTGTTATTGTAGAGTGTGATCCTGAGTTAGGTGTAGTAGAAACCTTTGTTTCTGCAGGAACAGATATAGGCATTTCGTCCGATGGATGTACACGGCAGGAATGTGATGGGAATGGCGGTATTGTTGATATTGACAGAACACCTGCCGAAGGAGCTCCATTATCTTGCTTTTGTCCCAATGGTATTGTGGGAGATTATCCTGGTGAAGAATGTGATGATGGAAACAACAATAACAACGATGAATGCTCTAATTCTTGCAAAAAAAGAGAAATTTGCGATGGAAAAGATAACGATGGTGATGGTGATGTTGATGAAGGTTATCCTGATACCGACCGTGATGGTGTAAAAGATTGCATAGATATTTGCCCGGGTGGTGATGATAAAGCCGATGCCGATCACGACGGCAAGCCTGATTTTTGTGACCCTGAAATATGTAATGGCAAAGACGACAATGGTATAAATGGTATTGATGAAAATTTTCCTGATAGTGATGGTGATGGTGTAAAAGACTGTATAGATATTTGTGCGGGTGGTGATGATCATGCAGATGCTGATCATGATCAAAAGCCCGATTTTTGCGATCCGGAAGATTGTAATGGAATTGATGATAACGGTATAGATGGGATTGACGAAGGTTTTCCTGATAGTGATGGTGATGGTGTAAAAGATTGCATGGATATTTGTGCGGGTGGTGATGATCATGCAGATGCTGATCATGATCAGAAGCCCGATTTTTGTGATCCTGAAGCTTGTAATGGGATTGATGATAACGGCATAGATGGCATAGACGAGGGTTTCCCTGATACCGACGGCGACGGAGTGGCCGATTGCGCCGATATAGAAGTATGCGATGGATTTGATAATGATGGTGACGGTAAAATAGATGAAGGCTTTCCCGATTCTGATCACGACGGGGTAAAAAACTGTTTGGATATTTGCAAAGGTGGCGACGACCATGCCGATGCCGATCATGATGGAAAGCCCAATTTTTGTGATCCCGAAATTTGTAACGGTATTGACGATAACGGGATTAGAGGCATAGACGAAGGTTTTCGCGATAGCGACCACGATGGCATTGCCAATTGTATGGATGTGGAAATTTGCAATGGAATTGATGATAATGGGATTAATGGCATAGACGAAAACTTTCCCGATACTGACGGCGATGGTGTAAAAGATTGTCAGGATATTTGTGCTGGAGGCAATGACAGTGCCGATGCTGATCAGGATCAAGTTCCTGATTTTTGTGATCCTGAAATTTGTAACGGTATTGACGATAACGGGATTAATGGCGTTGATGAGGGCTTTCCAGATGCCGATGGCGACCATATAGGCGATGCTTGCGATGCTCCCGATTGTGGAAATGGTATTAAAGAAGAGCCGGAAGATTGCGATGACGGTAATGATGATAATACGGATGAATGCTTAAATAACTGTACTTTTCCCGTTCCTGTAATTCCAAATATATGTGGCGATGGTGTAGTAGGAGATGAAGAAGAATGTGATGGAACAGCCTCTTGTAAAGAGGATTGTACTTTAATTGTTTGTGGTAACAGTGTGGTAGAAACCGGTGAAGAATGCGATGATGGCAATAAGCTAAATGGAGATGGTTGCTCCTCTACATGCACCACTGAAGAAACACCAGATGAACCTTCGGAAAACCCCGATACTCCGGTAGAGCCTACTCCCGCTATTGATAACGAAGCCGATTGTTTAGGTGCCGGTGGTACCTGGACTCCCAGTATTGGCGATATTTTAGATCAGGGTGAAGCCGATCCCGATCACAATCAAATAGTTTTTGATCAAACCAGCGTATCGGGTGCTTGTAGCGTGGCCAGCCTTAATTTTGTGGGTGGTTGTGCAGCCAGCCTTGAACCTGTGGCACATACCGATTTATCACCTTTAGTTCTTATTGTAGTTACTTTAGTTCCTCCCTTTATTTTACGCTTGCGTAAAGAGCGCTATTAATATTTTTTAGTGATTGCCAAGTTATTTTAAGCATGACAAGTTTGGCGCATGCCTGCCAGTACGCTGTCTATTTTAGAGCCTAAAAACGTGGTGTCGGTTACCGAGCTGACACGCGATATTAAAAATCTGCTTTCCGATAATTTTACCGATGTATGGGTTACTGGTGAAGTGTCTAATCTCAAACTTTCGGCCAATGGCCATACCTATTTTACACTGAAAGATGCCGGGGCTTCTGTATCGGCCGTCTTTTTTAAATACTCCAAGCAATATAAAAGATGTGAATTGGAAGACGGTATGGAAGTAACGCTTCATGGTCGCCTTAGCGTGTATGAGCCACGTGGGCAATATCAACTGGTTGTTGATTTTGTAGAACCCAAGGGATTGGGAGCTCTCATGATGGCCTTTGAGCAGTTAAAAAAGAAATTAACCGACGAAGGTTTGTTTGAAGAAAGTAATAAAAGAGAACTTCCGCTTATGCCGCGCCGGGTGGGGCTTATTACTTCGCCACAGGGAGCTGTAGTACACGATATGGTTACTGTGATGCGCCGGCGTTTTCCAAATGTAGATATTGTGTTGTACCCGGTTACGGTTCAGGGTGAAGGTGCTTCTCAGGCTATTGCTAAGGCTATTGGGCACATGGATACAATCCCCGATATTGATGTGCTTATTGTGGGCCGCGGGGGAGGTTCTATGGAAGATTTGTGGGCTTTTAACGAAGAAATATTAGTGCGCGCTGTGGCCGCTTGTAAAAAACCTATTGTATCGGCTGTGGGGCACGAAACCGATTTTACGCTGTGTGATTTTGCTGCCGATGTACGAGCTCCCACTCCTTCTGCTGCGGCCGAGCTTGTAATGCCTCTTAAAGAAGACTTATTTCGGCGTTTGACGGAGATAAAAATTGTACTTATTCGTTCGCTGCAGCTTTTTATTGAGAGAGAATCCGAAACTTTAAAACACTATAAAAAGAGTTTAAAAGATCCGTTGCAGGTTGTGGATGACCATGTGTTGGATTTAGATAATAAAACCCAAAAAATGATTTTAGTGTGCCGCCATTATTTAAAAATTAAAATGATGGAATTTATGCAAACTAAAACTCAGCTTTTAGGCTTATCGCCCATGGCACCACTGGAAAAGGGTTATGCTATTATTTATAACAACAATAATCAGGTGGTAAAAACTACCGCCGGTCTTAAAGAACAAAACGAATACACTGTGCATTTAAAAGACGGCAAAAAGACGGTTCGTTTGGCTTAAAGCGGCTTGACCGCCCCTTTGTAACGCGCTATTTGGCTTATTGACTATGAGCAAAACATCCAAAAATCTAAGTTTTGAAAGTGCCATGGAAAAACTAAGCGGTATGATTGAAAAGCTGGAAGGTGGAGAGCTTAAGCTTGATGATATGCTCAAAAACTTTGAAGAAGGCATGAGTTTGGTTAAATTTTGCGAATCAAAACTGGAAGAGGCAAAGGGAAAATTAGAAAAAATTGTGAAAAAAGAAGATCTTTTAATAGCAGAAGATATGGAGTTGGACGCCGAATGAGCTTTGATCTTTTAAAATACATTGCCCGTGTTAATGAATTGGTAGAAGGGTATATGGATGCCCATATGCCGGCTAAAAATGCGTTTCCACCGGTTATTCATGAATCAATGCGCTACAGCCTTTTTGCCGGTGGTAAGCGTGTACGTCCTTTACTTGTTATTGCATCGGCCGAGGCATGTGGTGGCAAGGCAGAACAAGTTCTTCCTATTGCGGCTGCTCTTGAAATGATTCATACCTTTTCGCTGGTGCACGACGATTTGCCGGCCATGGATGACGATAGCTTGCGTCGTGGAAAACCTACCAATCACGTGGTGTACGGCGAGGCCACGGCCATTTTGGCAGGCGATGGACTTATTGCGCAGGCTTTTTCGGTACTCACACAACTTAACGGAAAAATTAATGCCGATTGTATTTTACCCATCATCAACGATATTGCGCTGGCTACGGGTTCTGTTGGTATGGTGGGTGGTCAGGTGCTCGATATGCAAGCCGAAGGAAAAGAATTAACTTTGGATGCGCTCAAAAAATTACATTCTCTTAAAACCGGACAATTAATTACCGTATCGGTCACCAGTGGGGCTAAAGCCATCACTGCCGATACAAAACGCCTTCAAATGCTAGAGCAGTATGGCCAAGCTATTGGACTTGCTTTTCAAATTGCCGACGACATTTTGGATATTGAAGGAGGCGAGGAGATTGGCAAAGATATTGGCTCAGATGCCGAAAACAACAAGATGACCTACCCTAAATTATTGGGGCTAGACGGAGCCAAAAAGGAAGCAAAGCGTGTAGTAGACGAAGCTCTTTCATGTTTGGCAGGTTTTGGGGAAGAAGCCGAACCGCTGCGGGCTTTGGCACGTTACATAATTGAGCGTAAAAAATGATTACAGATTCCATCACTCTTATTACCACAAAACCTCTCCAGTTAATGGATATTACCGAAGCCGTTTCTCAAAAAATAAAAGAACTCAATATTACAAACGGCCTTTTGGTGGTTGCCAGTCATCATACAACCGCTGGTATTAAAATTAACGAACAATGTGATGCCTTGGAACGTGATTTTTATGCTTGGGCCGAAAAACTGGCGCCCTCTAAGGCCAACTACGAACATAATAAAGTGGCCGTGGATGATAGACCCAATGCCCATAGTCATTTACTCAGTTTTCTAATCAACACGTCCGAAACCATTATTGTTAAAAACGGAAAAATGGAATTAGGAACCTGGCAGCGTCTTTTTTTTATTGAATTAGACGGGCCACGGGAGAAGCGTACCGTAAATTTAACCGTACTGATATAATATGGTTCAATCAGCCGACATTGAGGGTTTTGTTTTTAATCCAGAAAAGCATCGGATAAGTGATTATTTAGGTATCGATTATATTTTTGAAACCGAAATTGATCCACACCTTGCTTGTGCCGGAATTTGCAGTGAGCAAAGTACAGCCCAGTGGAAACGTCCTGGTTTAAACGAAGATTACCGCCCTCAGTATGCCGCCAAGTTTACCAATCTTAAAATTATCAAAACCCAAAATTCTTTTTCGTATCCCGAATATCAGGCTTCTCGTCCTGTTACGGTTTGTTCGGTAAGAGTTTATCATCCTTTAATCAATTTTGGACCGCGCATTCCTAATTTATTGTCGGCCATTGCAGGCGAGGGGGCTTTTTATTGTCCGTCTATCCCCGTTCTTAAAATTACCGATATTCATTTTCCAGAAACCTTCTTAAAAAACTTTCCTGGGCCGACTTTTGGCATTGACGGGCTAAGACAAAGTTTACAGGTTTACAACAGACCCTTTTTTATTGGTGTGGTTAAACCCAATATTGGACTTGAGGCAGCCGATTTTGCTGAGATTACCTACCAAAGTTTGGTGGGAGGGCTTGATATTGCCAAAGATGATGAAATGTTGGCCGATGCTCCCAATTTAGAATTAAGTGCACGTTTAAAAGCTGTTGAAACGTTACGCCGTAAGGCAGAATCTGAAACAAAAATTCCAAAAATGTTTGTGGTGAATGTGACAGACGAAACCCAGGCCATGGAAGAACTTTATAAAAAAGCCAAAGAGGGTGGAGCGGGTTGTGTGATGGTAAATTCTTATTTTACCGGCATGCCGGCCTTAAAGCGGCTGCGTCAACTCTCATCGCTTCCCATTCTTTCTCATTTTACTGGAGCTGCTCTTTTTGAACGCCTTCAGCATTACGGCATTGAAGGAAAAGTTTTTGTAAAGCTTCAACGTTTACTGGGGGCCGATATTATTGTTATCCCGGGTTTTGGCCCGCGGATGTATGCGCCCGATTGGCGTGTACAAGAACAGGTTCAAGCCTGTTTGGAGCCTATGGGCAATATAAAACCGGCTCTGGCAGTGCCTGGTGGTAGCGATTCGGCCGTAACTTTACCTCTTGTTTATCAAAAAATTGGTCATCCTCATTTTGGTTTTATTGCCGGCCGTGGTGTGTTTGGGCATCCGTTAGGGCCCAAAGCCGGGGCTATGTCACTTCATCAGGCCTGGAATGCCATAAAAAATGGTGTTGATCTTCAAAAATATTCGGAACAGAATACGGAACTCAAATTAGCTCTCGATAGTTTTAAGTAAGGGAATAAGAATATGATTCCTCCTTTAGGTGCCACAATAGACGGAACCGGCCGTTATTTTCGTCGTCTCCAAAAACGGTGGATGCACGAAGAAAAAGTGCGCAGTTTGTGCGAATGGACTATTCCAGCCATGGCCATTGGTACTTATTTGGGCCACTACGACAGCGATACCGATGCTCTCTATACCAAAACTCTTGAAACAGCCTTAGAGATGGGCATTAATTTTATTGATACCTCTATTAATTATCGTTGCCAGCGCAGTGAAAAAACCATTGGGCGTGTTTTAGCCAAACTTATTCAATTAAAAAAACTAGCGCGCGATGAGGTGGTTATTTCTACCAAAGGCGGTTTTATTCCCTTTTTAGATGCGCCGGCGCCATCTCTTAAAAAATATATTGAAGACCAATTTATAACTCCGGGCATTTTAACTGCCGATGATATTGTGGCCAATTGCCATTCTTTAGCCCCACGTTTTATAGATAACCAAATTAGTACCAGTCTCCGTAATTTAAATTGTGAAACCGTAGATGTTTATTATTTACATAATCCCGAAACCCAACTGCCGCATGTGGGCGAAAATGTTTTTTATGAAAAAATTGAAAAAGCTTTTCATGTTTTGGAAGAAAATGTGGATAAAGGAAAAATTCAGTATTATGGATTGGCCACCTGGAATGGTTTTAGAGCCCCTGTTTTAGAAGCTCTTAATTTAAACAAGTTATATCAAATAGCTGTTGATGTGGGAGGGGCTGATCATCATTTTAAGGCTCTGCAAATGCCTTATAATTTGGCTATGCGCGAGGCCTCCGTCTCTCTTAATCAAAAAGTAGGTGACAGAATGTTGTCTACTTTAACCCTGGCTAACGATTTAGGATTGCAGGTTATGGCATCCTCGCCCTTGTTGCAAACGCAGGTGTTGCAAAAAGGAGATGCGTTTTTTAAAAAAATACCGGGTAATTTTACTCCCGTGCAAAAAGCTTTGCAGTTTGTAGAATCTAAAAAAATGATTACCAGCGTGATGAGCGGCATTAAATTGTTGGCGCATTTAAAAGAAAATATGGCGGTATTAGAAAAAGAAAATTGGACGCCTGCTCAGCTAAAAGAAATTACAACGTTATTGTAGTTCCATTTTTATCCTAAAAACAAAATACGGTGACATTGTGGGCACGATTTAAGAACATCCGGTTTTTGAAGCTCTATAAAAAGTTGGGGAGGAATGCGCGTGTTGCATTCGGTGCACAAACCCTGCGCTGCCAAAGATAAGGCAGGTTTTACACGTTGAAAAATAGATTTGTATTTTTTAATAAGAACAGGGCTTATACTTTTTTCAAACTCATCCCTGTTTTTCATTTTGCCATCGGCTTCGCTGCGACTTTGAGCTACAGCCGCTTCGTGTTGGGCAATTTGTTCGCGGATAGCCGCTGATTTTTGTGTGATTTCTTCTTTTAATGCAGCAATTTTTTGGTTTTTTTCTTCAATGATGGCTTCTAAAGTTTTGTTCTCTTCTTCCAGCTTTGCAATAAGGCGTTGGCCGTCATTTACCTCTTTAAGAGCGGCATGATATTCTTTATTGGTTTTAATTTCTTTACTTTTGGCTTCTCGCGAGGCAACCCATTCCTTTTTTTCGGTAAGGCTAAAATCATTTCCTTTTTTTTGTGTAATGGCCTGGTCTAGTTCTTTGGTAAGCAGGGTAATGGGACTCTCAATTTTAGAAATTTCCTGATTTAAGTTGGTAATCAGGCGGGGAGTGTCTTCGATGATGTCGAGAATTTCCACAATTTCGGCGTCAAGCTTGGACAGCTCGGCCAATTTAATAAATTCATCTTTCAAAAGAACCTCCTTCTTTAATAAGACAGTGAAAAGACTTACCCCCTTCACGGGGCTTTGTAAAGGGAAGAATGGGATTGCTTCCTTAATTGATAAAACGCCAATAACAGGAATAAAATCATAATGTTTGACAAGGATTGATAAACTATGATTTTGTGAGTTTCCTATGGATTATAAGGCAACTTTAAATCTTCCTAAAACCGATTTTCCTATGAAGGCCGAGCTCCCCAAGCGTGAACCTCAATTTTTGGAGCGTTGGGAAAAAGAAGGCACTTACAAAAAGCTGCTTGCTAAAAATGAAAAGAAACCCAGTTTTATTTTGCATGATGGCCCTCCGTATGCCAACGGGCACATCCACTTTGGGCATATTCTTAATAAAGTTTTAAAAGATATTATTATCAAATATAAAAATATTAGCGGTGCTTATGCACCTTTTGTTCCGGGCTGGGATTGCCATGGGCTTCCTATTGAATTGGGCGCTGTTAAAGAACTTACCGAAGCCAACTTGCCTCCCGAACAGGTTCACAACCCCTTGGTGCGCCGCGAGGCTTGCCGTACTTATGCTCACCGTTTTATTAATTTTCAAAAAGATGAGTTTAAACGCCTGGGTATTTTTGCCGAATGGGACCGTCCGTATTTAACCCTCACTAACCAATTTGAAGCCGATATTGCCCGTGAATTTGTAAAACTGTATAGTCAGGGTTATGTGTATCAGGGTAAAAAGCCCGTATACTGGTGTACATCCTGTAACACGGCATTAGCTGAAGCCGAAGTAGAGTACGAAGAATTATCGTCCCCTTCCATTTACGTAAAATTTAAAATTAATAACCCCGAAAAACTGAACGATGAAGACAAATCGTTTACGGGAAAAAATGTATATTTTGTAATTTGGACAACTACCCCGTGGACCTTGCCGGCTAACCTAGGTTTGGCGTTGGGCTTAGACATTTGTTACGTGAGTATTAAAATAGACGATGACTATTATATTGTAGCCGAAAATTTACTGACTACGTTTTTAAAAGACATCGAGTTTATTGGAAAACAGGAAATTGTGGCTTCTTATTCGGGAACTGAACTTTTAAGCCACGATTTGATAGCCTCTCATCCTTTTTTAAAACGCAATTCAAAAGTAGTGGAAGGTTTTCATGTAACCACCGAAGCAGGCACTGGTGTGGTGCATATTGCACCGGGTCATGGTCAAGAAGATTATGTGATTGGTCAAAAGTTTGGCTTAGAAACTTTATGCCCCATAGATGCCCAGGGAAAACTGATGGTAGGTTCTCTAGAAACCGCGCGCGACCCGGCTATTCGCAGTTGGGAAGGTCTTTTTATTAAAAAGGCCAATAACGAAATTGTAAAATATTTGGCCGAACAAAAAATTTTGCTCAATCCCCCGGGGCAAATGCTCAAGCATAAATATCCACATTGCTGGCGTTGTAAAAACCCTGTTATTTTTCGCGCTACCGAACAATGGTTTTGCTCGCTGGCTCACAACGATTTACGCAAAAAAACACTACGCACTATTACCGGCAATATTAAATGGGTTCCCTCGTGGGGGCGCGAACGTATTTATGGCATGATTGAATCGCGCCCCGATTGGTGTTTATCGCGCCAGCGTATTTGGGGTGTTCCTATTCCGGTGCATACCTGTAAAAAATGCCACAAAGTGCATTTAGACGAAAAATCGGGCGCTTTTATTGTAGCGGCGTTTGAAAAAGAAGGTGCCGATGCCTGGTGGCGCGCAACTGGCCCGTTATTGCCCCAGGGTACTACTTGTGAGTGTGGTAGCGTTGAGTTTGAAAAAGAAAAAAGTATTTTGGATGTTTGGTTTGATTCTGGTGTTACACACGCAGCCGTATTGGAACGCTTTAGTGGGCTTAGTTCCCCCGCCGATTTGTATTTAGAAGGCTCCGATCAACATCGAGGTTGGTTTCATTCTTCGCTTCTTACCTCTATGGCCACGCGCGATCGTTCCCCGTACAAAACATGCCTTACGCACGGATTTGTGGTGGATGGACAGGGAAAAAAATATTCCAAATCGGCTAAAAATTATGTGCCACCCGAAAAAATCTTATCCGAAACGGGGGCCGAGCTGTTGCGTTTGTGGGTAGCGGCCGAAGATTATCGAAACGATATCCGTGTATCGGACGAAATCATTAAAGTTTTGGCCGAAGTGTACCGAAAAATCCGCAACACGTGTCGTTTTATGTTGGGGAATTTGTACGATTTTAATCCCGATACTGATTTGGTTCCATATGCCAAGCGCGAAGAAATTGACCGTTATGCTTTATCGATGGCCGCAACCGTTGCCGAAAAAATGGAAAAGGCCTATGACGACTACGAATTCCATGTTGTGCATCACAGCCTTAATAAGTTTTTTACCGTTGAACTTTCGGCTTTGTATCTTGATATTTTAAAAGATCGTCTCTATTGCGATCGTGCCGGTGGTGCCTTGCGTCGTTCGGCACAATCCACCATGTACGATATCCTACGTTTAGTGTTACCGCTCATGGCGCCCATCCTGTCATTTACCTCCGAAGAAATTTGGGGTTTTATGCCCAAAACTAAAACGGATGCGAGCAGTATCTTTTTGGTAGATAAGTTAGCTATTAATGAAGAATGGAAAAATAAGGAAATTACCGAACGTTGGGAACGTATCGGGCGTATTCGTGATGAAGTGTTAAAAGTCTTGGAAGAAGCTCGTAAGAAAAAAGAAATTGGACATCCGCTCGATGCCAAAGTGTTGTTGGGTGGTGGCGGAGAAACGTTATCGTTTATTCAAAAATATGAAGCCGACTGGACGCAAATCCTCATCGTGTCTCAAGTAGAAATTAAAGACGCCAAAGCCGTTTCTGGATTTGAAAGTAAGAATGTTCCGCAACTGGTTATTCAGGTGGTTCCTGCCCAGGGTAAGAAATGTGAGCGTTGCTGGAACTATAAAACAGATGTAGGTGCTTCCGGTGTTCATCCTACCGTATGTAAACGCTGCGAAGAGGCGGTGAGCTGATGCTCCATAAAATCAAAAAAATTCTTTTGGTTTTTCCTCCCATTTATATTCTCGATCAAATTACCAAGGCACTTATTGTTAAATATTTTACTTTTGGAGCTTCAAAAGTCATCATCCCCGGTTATTTTGATTTGGTGCATGTGCGTAATAGGGGGGCGGCTTTTGGTTTTTTGGCGGCTTGGGATTCACATTTAAGAGATATATTCTTTTATGTTCTTTCAGGTGTGGCCATTGCTTTTTTATATTCTTTTTTAAAGCAGCTTAAATCATCGGATAAACTGTCTATTGTAGCTGTGGGTATGGTGTTTAGTGGGGCTATTGGCAATTTAACCGATCGCATTTTTAGAGGGTCGGTTGTTGATTTTTTATCTTTCCATTGGCAAAATAAAACTGCCTCTTTCTCTTTACTAGGAAAACATGTATTCTTTGATCTTACATGGCCGGCTTTTAATGTTGCCGACATGGCTATTAGTTGCGGTGTTGTTTTGCTTCTTTACACAATGGTGAGATCAAAAAGTTAAGGAGAATTTACGTTTCCATTCATTATCAATTATAAAACCGTTGTGATCCCCACTTTCTTTTTTATGGTGATGGTGGCCTCATTGGCTGCAACCTTTTATATTTATTACCTGGCACCCAAAAGAGGACTTTCGCAAATTGCTGTTCTCGACCTTTCACTTTATGGCACTATTTTTGGTGTGATTGGGGCCCGTTTATTTCATATTTTTTTCGAATACCCAGGTTATTATTGGGAGGATCCCATCCGTGTTTTTTATTTTTGGCAGGGTGGTTTTGTTGGCTATGGTGTTTTTATTGGTTTGGCGCTTACTACCATTATATATGTAAAGCTTAAAAAATTGCCACTTCTTAAGTATGTTGATCTCATTGCTTTTGCTGGTCCCATTATTGTGTTTTTTGTACGCGTGGGTTGTATTGGCGCTGGATGCTGCTATGGAAAGCCCACACATTTTCCTCTTCACCTTGTTTTTAATAATCCAGCAAGCGATGCAGGACATGATTTTCCAGGTATCGCGCTGCATGCTACTCAAATTTACGACATGTGTAATGCTATTATCACGTTTCTTATTTTGCATTGGGTGGACAAACGGAAAAAAACAGACGGTTGGTTGGCGTTGGTATTTTTCACAGCTTACCCCATCATGCGCTTTTTGATTGAATATCTGCGTGGCGATACGGATAGGGGCGTGTATTTAAACGGCATGCTTTCTACATCTCAAATTACCAGTCTTGTTTTTTTAAGTATTGTAGGGATGTTGGCGTTACTTCTAAGGCGGTATCATAAAATTCATACCCATTCCGAAAGCTTTAATGTGCAACAATGAAAAAATTAGTTTTCATCTGGTTTGTAGTTATTGCCTTAATTAAGACCCTCGATTTTATTCCTCTTTCTTTTGTGGTGGCTAATAAAGCCGTGTTTACGGCGGTTATTTTGTTGTACGCCCCTTTGGTGATTGCCCTTCAAAATAAGGATCGCTCTCAATATGATGTGCTGGATACCAAAAAACTTTTTAGCGCGTTTAAGTGGTTTTTTATTGTTTCTCTTATTATTTTTCCCATTGCTGTTGTGGTTAATCATGGATACCAGCATTTTTTGGGAAATGGCTATACAGGGAAGGCTGTGCCCCGCTTGGGTGAGTTTATTTTTTATCAATTGATTGTGGTAGGTTTGCCGGAAGAATTCTTTTTTAGAGGGTTTTTGCAAAATAAATTAAACGGGGTTTTTACCTTGCGGCGCCCTATTATAGGCGTTCCTGTGGGCTTAGCATTGCCTGTTACCAGTCTTATTTTTGCATTATCTCATAGTATTATTACTATTCAGTGGTGGCATATTCTTATCTTTTTTCCTTCCTTGTTATTTGGGTGGTTGTTTGAAAAAACAAAAACCATCTGGGCCTCTGTTTTGTTTCATGCGGCATGCAATGTGTTTGCACAATGGGCTTATTGGGCTTATTTGCGTTAACTTTTTCAGCCAGAGTGATTTTTTATTTTTTCTAAAAGTCTAATGGTCTCTATTATATTACGTCCCCACAAGTTCTGACCCAATGACTTTAGATGGAAGGGTGGGGACTTAGAGGTGGACCGTATACTTTTAGAAAAAATAAAAAATCACTATGGCTGAAAAAGAAGAGTGAGGGAGAGTTGAGTTTGGATTGGAATTTTTAGAGTTTTGGTTGCTGCTGCGTAATGCAATGAAAAGCCCCAAAACCCCATACTAAATCGTAAGCATACACGCCCACAATTTTACGGGTTGGGAAGAGCTTTTGAAGAGTATCTAAGGCCACCTGATCATTAGGATCGTTAAATGTAGGTACTAAAACAGCGCCGTTACCAATATAAAAGTTGAGATAGCTGGCCGGCATGCGTGTGTCGCCTTCATATTGGCCCTTGGGCATGGGGATGGTGATAATCTTGAACGGTTTGCCCTCGGTATCGGTAAATGTTTTTAAGAGCTCCAAATTTTTCTGAAGAGGTTTAAAGTTGTCGTCTTTGGGATCGTTTTCAATGGCCGTCACTATGGTATCGGCGGCTACAAAGCGCGTGATATCGTCTACATGGCCGTCGGTGTCGTCACCAGCAATGCCGTCGCCTAGCCATAAAATCTTTTTTACACCCAAATAATCTTTTAAATATTGTTCAATTTGAACCTGGCTTAAGTGTGGGTTACGGTTTTTGTTTAACAGGCAGGTTTTGGTGGTTAGTAAACAACCCGCGCCGTTTACATCAATAGATCCACCTTCCAGCACAATTTTGGGGCTGAAAGAGGGGATATTGTAAAGCTTCGCTATTTTTTGAGGAATCTGGTTATCTAAATCCCAAGGCGGGTATTTACCGCCCCACATGTTAAATTCCCAGTCGGTGAGCGCCAGTTCTCTTTTGTTGTCCTTGTTTCTAACAATAAAAATTGGACCATGATCGCGAGCCCAGCAATCGTTGGTTTCAAAGGGGTGCAGAAAAATTTTATTCATGTCCACATTTTGGGCTTGAAGTAAGGTTTTAATGCTTGTTTCCATCTCCTTATCTTTTACATTTATATGGATGTTTTCGTGTTCATGTAAGTTTTTAGCAATAGCCACCCAAAACTTTGAAATGAAATGAATTTTTCCAGGGAATGAGTTTTCGTTATGGGGCCACGATATCCAGGTTCCTTCATGAAGTTCCCATTCGGCGGGCATGTGGTAGCCTAAGGATGCAGGAGTGCTCATGAGTCTTTAAATACTCCGGGAGAGTTTAATTTGAAACGACGGCAATTTAAAAAGGGCCAGTCCTTTTTAACCGTATCCGATTCATTCAAATCAATTTTAACCATGAGGTTGGCTTCTTCATCATGCCCTAATTGTTGCTGAATCACACCAAAGGGACCGCTTACAAAAGAACCACCCCAAAAATTAAGATTATCTTCATGACCCACGCGGTTGATGGCGGCTACAAAAACGCCGTTAGCAATGGCATGCGAGCGTTGCATGGTAACCCAGGCCTCAAATTCGGCTTTTCCAATGGCCTGTTCTCGTTCTTTGCGAGGCCAGCCGATAGCGGTGGGATAAAAAATGATTTGAGCACCATCTGCGGCCAAGGCACGGGCCGGTTCGGGATACCATTGGTCCCAGCAGACAAGCACACCAATTTTGCCATACTTGGTTTGCGTTGCTTGAAGCGGCAAGTTGCCAGGTTTAAAATAATAAAGTTCGGAATAATGATTTTTTAAATCGTCCGGAATGTGCAACTTGCGATATTTGGTTTTAAGTGTGCCGTCGGCATCAAAAATAACGGCTGTGTTGTAATACTGATTGTTATCGTTTTCGTAGAGAGAGGCTACCAGCACAATGTTTTTCTTTTTAGCCACTAATGACAGCGCATCACTTACTTTACCCGGAATAGGGGAGGCGAGTTTAAAATAATCGTCCTTATTTTCTTGGCAAAAATAAAGGCTGCCAAAGAGTTCTTGCAATGCAATAATTTGTGATCCGGCATCGGCTAGTTTTTCAATATTAATAATGGCCTTATTGAGGTTTTCCTCGGGGTTTGCCGAGCAATTCATCTGTACTAAGCCTAATGTGACTGTGGATGAAGTCATAGAGAGTGGATGGTGGATGGTGGGTAGTGGATGGAAAGACTTGCTATCCACCATTCACTATCCACCATCCACCTGCATATGCCCAGGGCGGGACTCGAACCCGCAAGGGTTTCCCCATACGCCCCTTAAACGCACGTGTATACCAATTCCACCACCTGGGCTTTTAAAAAAATTATTCTTTTTTATCCTCGGGTTTTGTTTCGCTAGCTTTTGGTTCTTCCTTGGGTGCGGCATTGGTATCGGCCGCTGGTGTTTCGGGCATTGAAATGTCTAAACCGTTAAGGGAGCGGTTTTTATGAATGCCCGATAAGGTAAGAGAAGTTACTAAAAACAAAATGGCTGCAATAGCCGTCATTTTGGATAAAAAAGTAGCGGCGCCACGAGCGCCAAATAAAGTTTGTGAGCTGCCGGCTCCAAAAGCGGCCCCAATATCGGCCCCTTTACCGGCTTGCAGTAAAATGGTGATAATTAAAAAAATGCACAAAATGAAATGAAAACCTAAAATAAGAGGCTCAAACGACTGTAACATGCTCATACTTAATCCTTGTCCAAACTAACGAGTTCTAAAAAAGACTCCACCGATAACGATGCCCCGCCCACCAAGGCGCCATCAATATTGGGCTTATCCATCAATTGACGGATGTTATCGGGTTTAACCGAGCCACCATATAAAATTCTTAAATGAGATGCAAGCTCGGATGACTTATTTTTTTTGACCCATTCTCTAATAAAAACATGCACTTCTTCGGCCTGTTCGGGGGTAGCTACCTGGCCCGTGCCTATAGCCCAAACGGGCTCGTAGGCTAAGACTAGGTTTTGACCGGTAAAATTTAGACTTCCCAAGCCTTCGGCCAACTGTTTTTCTATTACAGCCAAAGTTTTCTCGGCCTTGCGCTCGTCTAAGGTTTCGCCAATACAGTAAATGGGAATTAGGCCCGATTTCAAAGCGGCTGCTAATTTTTTATTGAGGATGTCATTGGTTTCTAAAAAATACTGGCGGCGCTCGGAATGGCCAATGATGACATATTTACATTCCAATTCACTTAAAAAAGCCGGACTTATTTCGCCGGTAAAAGCACCGCTTTCTTCCCAATGACAATTTTGAGCTCCCAACACCACGCGGTTTTGCTCCGACAGGGCTACCGACACGGTGTACAGTGAGGTAGCGGGAGGGCAAATAACAATATCGGGTTTAACGTGGTTGGGAAGTGCTCGTAAAAAACGCATCACAAATTTGAGCGAGTCTTCAATGCCCAAATTCATTTTCCAATTGCCGGCTAATAGTGGTTTACGCATAAAAAGTGTTATAACAGAGCTTTGAGCCCCGGCAATGTTTTTCCTTCTAAAAATTCCATGGAGGCACCACCACCTGTTGAGATAAAGCTAAAATCTCCGGCATGCCCCGATAAATTAACAGCGGCTGCCGAATCGCCGCCGCCGGCAACGCTAATGGCATCACTTTCAGAAATCATACGTGCCATTTCAAAGGTGCCGGTTTGGAAGGCATACATTTCAAAAACACCCATGGGGCCATTCCAAAAAATGGTTTTGGCTGTTTTTAATTTTTCGCCAAAAAGCTTGATGGAATCGGGACCAATATCAAGTGCCATCCAGTTGTCCCAGTTTTCTCCTACTTTGGCCGTTTTACGGGAGGCTGTAGCTTCAAATTTATCGGCTAAAACAGAATCGCAGGGAAGTGTTATTTCAATGCCCTTAATTTTGGCACGTTGTAAAATTTTTTCGGCCTGATGAATTTTAGTTTCTTCTACAAGTGATTTGCCAATATTGTGGCCTTGGGCTTTTAAAAAAGTGTAGGCCATACCGCCACCAATAATAAAGCCGCTCACGTGATTCATCAGGCTATCAATTACGTCAATTTTATCGGAAACTTTTGCGCCACCTAATACAGCCACAAAGGGTTTTTCGGGATTTTCTACCAATTTGGTTAAAAACTGGAGCTCTTTTTCAACTAAAAACCCAATTCCCTTTTCCTTAAAATGTTTGAGCATGCCGTCAATAGAGGCGTGCGCGCGATGGATGGCACCAAAAGCATCGTTAATGTAAATGTCAGCCAGCTCAGATAGTTTTTCACTAAATATGGGATCGTTCTTTTCTTCTTCGGGATGGAATCGCAGATTTTCAAGTAAAATAACGCTGCCTTCTTTAGCTTCCTGAATTAATTTTTTAACGCCACTTCCAATGCATTCCTCGGGGAAAATAATTTCGCATTCCAGCAAATCTCTTAGTTTTTGGGCAACAGGCAACAGTGAATATTTTGGATTTTTTTCGCCCTTGGGCCTTCCCATGTGAGACGCCAAAATAACAACCGCTTTTTGCTCGATAGCGTATTTAATGGTGGGTAATGTTTCGCGAATGCGCGAGTCGTCGGCTATCACGCCATCGGTTAGGGGAACGTTAAAATCGGTTCTAATAAAAACTTTTTTGTTTTTTAAATCGAACTGATTGATAACCTTATAGCTGTGCATTTAGCGTTTTAAAATAAAAGAAGCCACATCCACCATGCGGTGAGAGAAGCCGGTTTCGTTATCGTACCACGACAATACTTTTAAAAGTTTATCGCCAATCATTTTGGTGGATAAGCCGTCTACAATTGAGGATAGCGGGTTGCCGTTGTAATCGATGGATACAAGAGGTAAATCGGAATAACCCAAAACACCTTTTAAGCTTGTTTCGCTGGCCTGTTTTAATGCGGCATTCACATCTTTAGCGGTGGTTCCGTTTTTAAGATTACATACTAAATCTACACACGATACATTGGCAGTAGGGACGCGCACGGCCATACCATCAATTTTACCTTTTAAATCTGGCAATACCAACCCTACAGCCTGAGCGGCACCTGTTTTGGTAGGTATTTGCGATAAATTAGCGGCACGGGCACGACGTAAATCTTCGTGTGATACATCTAATATTTTTTGATCATTTGTATACGAGTGAATGGTGGTTACTAAACCCGATTCAATACCAAAAACTTCGTGAATGGCTTTTGCTAAAGGAGCCAAACAGTTTGTAGTACACGAAGCGTTAGAAATAACATGATGTTCGTTAGCATTATACAAAGTGTGGTTAATGCCAAAGGCCAAAGTAATGTCGGGATCTTTAGAAGGAGCCGAAATAAGAACTTTTTTAGCGCCACCTTTTAAATGAAGGCCGGCTTTAGCTTTATCGGTAAAAAAACCGGTGCATTCCATTACTAAATCTACACCGTGAGCGCCCCAGGGGATTTCTTCAGGATTTTTATGGGCGGTTACTTTAATGCGACGGTCATCAATTAAAATGCTATCGCCATCGGCTTTAATGTTATTGGCCAGTGTGCCGTGGACGGAATCGTATTTTAACAAGTGAGCGTTGGTGGGGATATTGCCCAATTCGTTAATGACCGCTACTTCTAGCGGAAAATTACGGGCAATAAGAGCCCGCATGACAGAACGGCCGATACGGCCAAAACCATTGATACCGATTTTCAAAGACATTTTTTTCTCCTTAGATCATGTTAATCTGACGCCAGTCAGATGTTACATGATCTTATCCCCAAACCGTGAGCAAGGGGGTTAAAAAATGAACCAAAGGAATAAATCGCGAGTAACAAATTACGGGGGGTCTAGCAAGAAAAAATTAGGGTGGTTTAACTAACCAAAATAGTTACTTTAGGCCCCACTGTTAAATGAAAAGTATCTTCAGGCGCTAACATATCGCCGTCAATGGTGTAAGGAAGAGGTTTAGCAAGTTTTATCAGCATTTCTTTAGCTGGTTCTTCTATTAAATTTGGACAGCCAGCGGGTTTTCCCATTTTCATTTTAGGCACGTAATTAAGCACGCTGCGCGGGGGGAGTGAAAAACCAATAGCATGAAAAATGTCTGGAACTTCATCTACCAAGTAAAAAACTCTAAAATCTAAACCCAATTGATTGATGGAGCCCGAATACAAGGCCGAATAATTGGCAAAAGGCCATTTTTTACCGTTAACAGTTACCTCCGCATCAAAACGATCAAACATTTTACGAGCAAAGGCGCCGTTGATAAGCGCCGAACCGATGGCGCGCACCAATGTTTTAGCGGCACCTACGGGCGAGAGCGAACCTTTGGAATAATAATCGGCCATAAAATTATAAATAACACCCATGCCAAAGATACATCCAAATTTGTCGTTAATTTTCATCAGCTGTAACTCGCGTGTTTTAAAGGGAACGTTCTCGTGATATTTGACAAGTACCGACGACAAAATACTTTCGGGTGTGCCTTTAACTCCCATGGTGGCCGCAATAGTATTAAGAGTGCCACCGCGGAGTAAAGCCACACGGGGTAGCGGCTTATCGCCATATTCGTGAATAAAAGTGGTGAGCGTGCAATGAATGGTGCCGTCGCCGCCAGAAATGGCCAAAACATCTACATCGCGTTCTTTAAATTCGCGTGCTGTGCGTTTTAAATCGTCTATTGTTTCGGTGGCGTGACATGAGGCGCGGTCGCCCACAATAAACGACATGTTTTTTGCTTTGTCGGGATCTTTTTTGTAACGCTTGGAATGCGGATTTAATATAACGCCTATGCCTGACATAGTGTGTATTTGGCCTCTATTTGGGTGGCTATGTGCCGTTTATAGTGTTGAGCTAAAACCAGAACCTGTTCTACCAGCTCGGCATTCCCTTTGGCAAGAACGCCTTTTTTGAGATAAATATTATCTTCTAACCCTGTCCGCACATGTCCGCCGTTTTTGATAGCGTACTCAATCATGGGCAATTGGTTTTTTCCTACACCCGAGGCCGACCAGGTGCACGGTTGTGGCAACTTTTGAATAATATAATCTAAATTTTGGACGCTGGCGGCAAGCCAGCCGGGTCCTCCTAAAATAATGTTAAAATGATAGGGCGGTTTAAGGAGTTCTTTTTTAATAAGATGATAAGCTGTGTCTACCATGCCCACGTCAAAAATTTCAAGTTCGGGCACAATGCGCTTCTTTTTCATGGTGGCGGCCAGTTTTTCAATAAAGGGCAGGGGGTTTAAAAACACATCAGTTCCAAAATTAACACTGCCCAGCGTGAGCGAGGCCATATCGGGTTTTACATCTAAAATTTTTATTCTTTTTTTGTAAGAGTCGTTAATAGATCCGCCCGTGGATATTTGAATAATAAGATCAGTTTTTTTACGTATTTCGGTTACCACCTTTTTTGCCAGTTTTAAATCGAGCGTAGGTTTTCCTTTTTGATCTCTAATATGCAGATGAAAAATATGCGCTCCGGCTTGTTCAATACGGAGAGCTTCTTCAATAATAGCGTTAGGAGTTGACGGTAAATAGGGGGTGTCTTTTTTAGTGAGTTCGGCGCCAACGCCAGCAACGGTAATAAGAAGAGGATGCATATGGTGGATGGTGGATAGTGAATGGTGGATAGTAAACTTTTTTACCATCAACTATACACTATCCACTATTCACTTCTTCACAACACAAGTTCCCTTGGCCTTGGCCACAATGATGGGTTCTTTTAACAAGGTTGCTTTAGACGGTTTTTTCTCGTCGCGGGAGCCTTCAATAATTTTTTTAGCCGTAAAATCCATATCACGCGATGTAGTACCTTCGTTCACAATAGAAGCGCTAATCTCTAAAAAATCACCGGCATAAACAGGAGCTAAAAAATCTATGGATTGATAGGCTCTAAATAAACCTTCGTCACCGTCGTGACGGATTAATAGTTCTGTTGCGGCATCGCCAAATAATTCTAAAACTTTAGCGCCGCTGGCAATATTGCCGCCATAATGAACATCTTGCTGGCTGATGCGAACTTTAAAACTGGTAGAATTAGAATTTTTTTGTTTCATAAAAATTAGCCCAGTCTCTTTTTAAGCTCGTGAATAATAAAACTGCCCACATGCGAGGGCTTGGTGCCGGGACCAAAGCCTGCATCAAAACCCCAGCTAAGAGCTTCTTCGTGGCTAATGCGTGGCCCACCACAAATTTTAATAAGATGAGGTGGTACATCGGGGGTTTGACTTAAAGCCTCTAAAAATTTTTTCATTTCTGTAATGTGTTCATCGCGCTGGGTGACAACACGCGATACGAGAACAGCATCGGCTTTTAACTCGGCCACTCTTTTAGACAAATCTTCTACAGCCACTTGTGCGCGTAAATTATGAGCATCCATCATGGGATAACGTTCAAAGCCCCAATCGTGCGCATAACCCTTCATGTTAAAAATGGCATCAATACCTACTGTGTGCGCATCCGAGCCAATGCAGGCGCCAATTACTACAATTTTTCTTCCAATTTCTTTTTCAATAAAAGAGTTGATGGCATCAAAAGCCAATACAGGATTTTCTAGTTTAGGAACATGAATACTGCTCATGTCGATGGAATGAGATGTTTTGGCGTAAACGTAAAAAAGTGTGTAGCCGCTGGTGATTTGCTCCATGTGGCAAACCAGCACTTTTTCAAAGCCCATTTTAGCTACCAGTTGGGCTGCCGCTTCTTTGGCCTCGGGCGAGGCCGATACGGGGAGAGTAAAACTCATCTGCACCATACCATCATCGGTACGGTCACCATACGGGCGGACTTGTTCGTTCATTTAATCCTCCGGTTCCAAATGCTCCAGGAAGGGGTTGTAGTATTTGCGGGCTTTTTGGAAAATTCCATCCAGCCCACGGCCGCCGTCACGCGCGCGCGGCATATTGGCAAAATATCCTTTTTCGATAGATTCCATAAGGCCCATCGAGTTGATATCTTCCAGATATTTTAGCGTATTATCCAAAACAGTGCGAGCTCTTCGTGCAAGTTTTCCATTATTATTATACTGCAATTCGTCAAAAAGAGAGGCTGCTGCTTTAAAGATATAATTGGCACTTTTTAAACTTTCAAAGCGGTCCATTAAAAACGGGTTATGAATGGCTTCGGTGGCCATGCCCAATAATTGCACCGATTGGCGGGTAGCGCTACCAATCAAGTTAAACATGGCATCCAGCACATGGCTTTGCATAATATCGCCCGTTTTGTGGCGGGTGGGTGGCATGTACTTAATGGGATGGCGCACAAACACATCACGTATCATTTGCGCCATAGCCAGTTCATAAATAAAACTGTCTTCAATATCGGGGTCCATTTCAAAGGCGTGGCCCAAACCAATTTGTTCGTCACGCAGGCCTGCTTTTTTGGCAAATTGCTCGTTAATAAAGTGCGAGGCTAATACCTGATGATGGTTTTCGTAAGCTTCGGCAGTGGTGAGATAATTATCTTCACCTGTTTGAATAATAATGCCCGCACGGCTCACAACCAAGCGCGAAAAGTATTGATCTACAAATGTGCGCTTCATGTTGATATCGCGGAAGAGGATGCCGTACATCGAGTCATTTAATAAATAATCCAAATTTTCCTGTGCGCCCATTACAGCAATTTCGGGCATACATAATCCCGAAGAGTAATTTGTTAGCCTAATATAACGGCCCAAACGGTTGGAGGCTTCATCTAGCGCCTGGCGCATGATACGAAAATTTTCTTGTGTGGCGTAAGTGCCGCCAAAACCTTCGGTGGTGGCACCCACGGGAACGTAATCGAGTAAACTTTGCGCGGTGGAGCGAATCACGGCAATAATATCGGCGCCTTGTTCGGCAGCGGCCACGGCTTGCTTTACGTCTTCATAAATATTGCCGGTGGCAACAATAAGATAGCGTAACGGTAAACGTACCCGGTTCATACGGCCGCGCATGCGCTCTTTATGCTTACGGCTGGCATCAATACGGGCAATGCCGTCTTGCACCCAGGGGGCTAAGATTTTTTTAGTAATATCGGCATTGGGAGGTTCGGGTAGTGTGTTGATGTCAATTTCGCCATTAATAATTTTGGCGGCAATTTTTTCTATGGATAATTTGGGATGGTCATTTCTAGCCGATGCCATCCAGGCTGCAATGCCTAAAGGAAGGCGGCGTTTATCCAATTTATCTAAAATCATGTTGGCCAGCGGGTAGGGCGGCATGTCGGGCAGCTCTTCGGCGCCGGTGAGCCCCATGAGACGTAAAATGGAGCGCTCAATAGAAACAGTGGAATGCAGATGAATATACTTTTGGACAGGATGCACCAGGTGTTCGGCGATAGAGCGGCACTGGTCAACCTTGTCGCGGTCGAGATTAATTTTTGCCATTGTTCGTACATTCGTGCGTTCGTGCGATCGTGCGTTCGCTAGTGTATGGTTGATGATAGCGCACCATCGTAGAATCGTACTTTTCTTAAAATGAAAATAAAGGGAGCCTACTTCGTAAATTCTTTAGAAGTAGAACACTCACAATCGGTCCAGGCAGGTTCGGTGTAGGTAAAGATTTGGTTTTCGTAATTTTTTAACGTAATTTCCTTCCCTGTGCGCCCTACAACATAATCGGGCAAAATAGGAATTTTTCCGCCACCGCCCGGAGCATCAATTACATATGTGGGGATTGCCAACCCCGAAATATGCCCGCGCAGGCTCTTCATAATTTCTAAACCTTTTTCCACCGGTGTCCGGAAATGGCCAATTCCTTCGGAGAGATCGCATTGATACAAGTAATAGGGCTTTACTCTCATCTGGATGAGGCCATAACAGAGCTCCCTCATAATATCCGGACAACTGTTTATCTTTCTTAGCAAAACTGCCTGATTCATAATGGGAATACCATTATCTACCAGCATGGCACAAGCCTTTTTTGCCTCCGGGGTAATCTCATAGGGATGGTTAAAATGGGTCATAAAATACAGAGGCTGATACTTTTTAAGCATGCTCACTAAAGAGGGTGTGATGCGCATGGGGCATACAACCGGAATACGCGACCCAATACGCAGCGTATAAATATGCGGCATGGCGCGTAGCTGAGAGAGTACCGATTCCAGGAGTTTTTCGCCCACTACCAGGGCGTCACCCCCTGAAATGATCACATCATGAATTTCGGGATGATTTTTAATGTATTCAATGGCCCGTTCAATTTTGCGGTCGATATGGCTTTCTTTTTCTAAAATCACGCGTCTTCGGGTGCAATAGCGGCAATAGAGTGAGCATACTTCGGTAATGAGAAACAGCACACGGTCGGGATAGCGGTGCACTAGTCCCGGCACGGGCATATCGGCGTCTTCGGCTAACGGGTCACGCATGTCTACGCCGGGTTCTAAATTCATTTCTAGCGGGGAGGGTACCGATTGCAGCTTGATGGGGCATTCAGCATTTTTGCCATCAATCAAATTTAAATAATAAGGCGTGGCTGTAAATTTATACTTACCCATCGTAGACTTAATGCCCTCAACCTCATCTTTAAATTGAGGAAAAAGTTCTAAAAATTCGTCCGCCGTGGTTACCAAATTTTGATACTGCCATTTCCAGTCGTTCCATTGTTCGGGGGTTACGTGTTCCCAGCGTTTAAAACGTTGCCAGGCAAAGCGTATGGAGGTTTCTTGAGCCGATAAATTATGATGGATGATCGAGTTCATAAGCCGTAATTCTCCCCAAGCCAGTCCCGGTAGGGCTTGTTATTGCGTACTAAACCCAGCATGAGAGCGGCATGTCCGGGCACATAACCGCTACCCATTAAGAGCGTAATATCTTTTCCAACTCCTTCGGCCCCCAGCACCACTTTGCCAAAGGCTGTGGCCATTCCAAAAAAGAGAGCGGTGCCGCCGTCTTTTACGGGTAAAATGCCGGCCATCTCGGTTGATTCTACGTTAGTGGCATGAAAGGCTTTGTCTACGAGTTTTCCTGCGTTGTGTTCTAAAACCCAATTGGTGACGAGAACGGGATTGGTAACATCCAATTTAGCAAAGGTGCCGCGTATATGCTGACGGCACCAGTTGACGGCTTCCTCACGCGCATCAAGCCCCAGAACGCGTGCGCCCAGTTGTTCGCACATAAGGGCAATACTCTTGCCTGCTTTCCCAAGTCCAAGAATCATGACGGTATCACACGAACCGACATGACGCTTGGCTTGGGCGGGAGCACCGCACACATCCAGTGCGGCTAACACAACACCTTGGGGCAAATCATCTGGCAGTAAAGAATACAAACCGGTTTCAAATAAAATGGCGTGGCCTGTAACACTTAAGCGTTCTTTCCTTTTATCGACGGCGGTAATTTTTTCTAGATGCAGTGGGGTGAGAGTGAGTGAGACGAGTGAAATGATGCGTTCGTTTTTTTTAAGTTTTCCGTAATCGGGATGTTTTTTACCCACCTCAATTACTTTTCCTAAAAATACACCACCCGAATTGGTTACCGGGTTATGCATTTTGCCTCGTGATGAAATAATTTCCATCACTTGTGTTTCAATAGCTACTCGGTCTATTTTTTCTTTTTGTTCTAAAGCATGGAAACTGGCGGAATCAATTTGAAGAGCCTCGAGCTCCACTAAAATTTCGTTATCAAAAAGCGGGAGGGCATTATTAAGCTTGAGGGCGGCTTGGGGTAAAACCGGGGTAGTATCGCATACGCGATGAAGTCCCCACGGATTGCCTCGCTCTAAAACCATATTACCCCCGTATTCTTCTATTGTAGCGCTTTGGCGGATAGTAACACAAGGTGGGTTGCGTCATTTTTTTAAAAAGAATACCTAAGAGTTTATTTATTTTAAATAATTGAAATTATTATAGATTTTGCTCTGTTGACCATAAAAAAAGGGACCCGGTTGGGTCCCTTTTTAGTTCATCTTATCCGTTAGGATTTAAGCTTTTCTGGATTCTTCCAGGTTTTTTAATCCCTGTTTTTTTGCATTCACCAAAATAGCCATGTTACCTTGAGGGTGTTTGTTTTCTTTCATCAACTGGTGGCAGCTACCAGTTTCTTTAAATTCAAACACCTTCGATAAACAAGGATCTACTTTTCCTTCTAATACAAGGTTGTTAAATCCAATTGATTGTTCATCGTTAGCAAAGTGCGAACCTTGGAAACGTTTTTGACGCATCCAGTGGTAACGTAAATCGATAGTAGCATTGTAACCGGTGGTACCGGCACAAATCACCACCATACCGCCTGTGTCACACACAAAAATGGAGGTAGGAACGGTATCTTCACCGGGATGTTCAAACACAATTTTGGGGCTCTTCTTTTCGCCGATAGCTTCCCAAATGGCTTTACCAAAGGCTTTTGCACCACTAGCCCAGGCATTGTATTTTTCGTTATCTTTCCAGTGAGGCAACATACCCCAATGGTTGAATTTTTTACGATCAATGCATCCTACAGCACCTAATTTTTTACAGAATTCAAACTTATCTTCACCGCCCACAACCGCAACGGGAATACCGCCGGCAGCTTTAACGATTTGGATAGCCATAGAACCTAAACCACCGGTAGCACCCCAGATGAGAACTACATCGCCTTTACCTACAGAGTGTTCCTTCCAGCCATGAAGCATACGGTAAGCGGTAGCGCCCACTAACATGTAAGCACTGGATGCTTCCCAGGTTAAATGTTTGGGTTTGGGCAAGCATTGGTGATCTTGCACGCGGGTAAACTGGGCAAAGGAGCCCCAGCTATTTTCATAACCCCAAATGCGGAAGCTGGGGTCGTACATGGGATCTTTACCTTGTTTAACAAGCGGGCCATCTTGTTTCCATTGGCCACAGTGAACAACCACTTCATCGCCCACTTTTAAATTTTTAACATTGGAACCGATCTTCCACACGATACCGGAAGCATCCGAACCACCAATGTGGTAACCGCTGGCATCGGGCCAGTACGGGTCTTTCGGGCGGTTTTTGGTAACATCGATAGGAATACCAAGGGCAGCCCATACGTTATTATAGTTTACACCGGCGCTCATTACATAAACCAACACTTCGTCGGGTAAAATTTCGGGAACATCTACTTGTTCTAAAGTAAAAGCTTTATTGGGATCGCCAAAGTTAGAGGGGCGGATCACCTGTGCATACATTTTTTTGGGAACTTCGCCCAGAGGGGGAATTTCACCTAATTCGTAGATTTCCTTCGTCATTTTATTCTCCTCAGAGCCTGTTGGTTGACGAGTCCTTCGAGGGGCTCGCCGGCGTTCAGGCTCTTTTACCAAAACTATTGTTTTAGGTTAGTTTATTGATGGGCTGTTAAGCACACATCAACGATTTCACTCATGATTTTATTCAAATCAAAATCCTTGGGTGTATACACACGAGCCACACCCAATTTCAACAACTCTTTTTTGTCATCTTCCGGAATAATCCCGCCGGCCACCACCGGGATATCAGTGATTTTTTTTTCTTTCATCAGGCGCATCAGCTCCGGAATTAAAGCCAAGTGCGATCCCGATAAAATAGAAAGCCCAATCACATGCACGTCTTCCTGCAGGGCCGAGTCTACAATTTGCTGCGGGGTTAAGCGTATGCCTTGATACACCACTTCCATGCCCACATCACGCGCGCGCACGGCAATTTGTTCGGCACCGTTAGAATGGCCATCCAAACCGGGTTTGCCTACAATGATACGCAGCTTTTCTTTTGTTTTTGTTTCAAAGGCTTTTACTTTTTCGCGCACGCTTTCAATTTCGGCAGACCCTTGGCTCTTGCCTACACCACCCACGCCCGTAGGGGCGCGGTATTCACCAAAAATTTTGCGCAAAGTATCGGCCCATTCACCGGTGGTAACACCGGCTTTTGCGGCGGCGATGGAGGCGGGCATGATGTTGCCACCGCTTTTAGCAGTATCGCTTAAGTTTTGAATGGCGGCTTCTACGTCTTTGTTATTTCTTTTCGCTTTAAACGATTTGAGCGAGTCTAATTGATCACGCAGCGCGGATTCATCAATTTTTAAGATACCGCCATTATCTACTGTAAGAGGCGATTCGGCGGTTTCTTTATAGCAGTTAACACCCACCACTTTTGTCTCACCGTCTTCAATGGCACGGATGCGTTTGGCGTTAGAAGCGACGAGTGCGCTCTTCATATAATCAATCGCTTTTACGCTGCCACCTAATTCCAGAATTTTGGAGAGTTCTTTTTTGGCTTCGTCCATTAGCGCGTTGGTTTTGGCCTCAATCACATGCGAGCCTTCAAAGATATCTTCGTATTCCAAGAGATCAGTTTCCAAAGCTAAAATCTGTTGCATGCGGAGCGACCATTGCTGATCCCACGGGCGGGGCAGACCCAAGGCTTCGTTCCAGCAGGGCAGCTGGATAGCGCGGGCGCGGGCGTTTTTACTTAAAGTAATACCCAACATTTCTAAAATAATACGTTGAACGTTATTTTCGGGCTGTGGTTCGGTTAAACCCAGCGAGTTAACCTGCACGCCGTAACGGAAGATGCGGTATTTGGGATTTTTAACACCGTAACGATCACCCGTCAGTTCAAACCATAATTTATTGAAGGCGCGCATTTTACAGATTTCTTCAATAAAACGGATGGAAGCATCCATAAAAAACGAAATACGACCAACGGATTTTTCAAAATCTTCAGGAGACAAATTGCCGGATTTTTTTACATCATCTAAAAAGCAGATGGCATTGGCTAAGCCGTAGGCTAATTCTTGCACAGGTGTGGCACCGGCTTCCTGCAAGTGATAGGGGCATACGTTTACCGGGTTCCATTTGGGGATATTTTTTACCGTGTAGCTAATCACATCGGTTGTCATCTTAATAGCGGGTTCGGGAGGGAATACGTAGGTGCCGCGTGAGAGATATTCTTTTAAAACGTCGTTTTGTGTAGTGCCGGAAAGTTCGCTTTGGCTAGCACCCTGGCGTTCGGCTGTGGCGATATATAATGAAAGGAGCCAGGGGGCGGTGGCGTTAATGGTCATCGACGTGTTCATTTTGCCCAAAGGGATTTGGTCAAAAAGAGTTGTCATGTTATCGATGTGGCAAATAGGCACGCCTACTTTGCCCACTTCGGCCATAGCCACCGGGTGATCGGAATCGTAACCCGTTTGAGTGGGTAAATCGAACGCTACCGAAAGGCCGGTTTGGCCCTTAGCCAGGTTGGTGCGGTAAAGTTCGTTGGATTTTTTAGCGGTAGAGTGCCCCGAATAGGTGCGCATCAGCCACACATCATCTTTTTTGGATGCCATTTGTGTCATAGATGGGGATGCTTCTAATATAATTTTTACTTCCGGGTCAAATCATTTAACTCCTTGACACCGCATCATTTCCTGCTAAAAACCTAGCCCTCATGAACATCCACGAATATCAAGGTAAAGAAGTTTTCCGTAAGTATGGTGTCCCCGTTCCTCGGGGTATTAAAGCCACTAACCCCGAAGAAGTTTTTAAGGCGGCCAAAGAACTGGGAACCCCTGTTGTTGTTGTTAAATCCCAAATTCATGCCGGCGGGCGTGGTAAAGGTAAAGTTTATAAAAAAGGTACAAAAGAATTAGTGCTTGATGGTGGCGTGAAGGTTGTTAAAAGTGCCGAAGACGCTAAACTGGTTGCCGAGAAAATTTTAGGCAATATCCTTGTAACCCACCAAAGTGGTCCCGAAGGCAAAGAAGTAAAAACTTTGTATGTTGAAGAAGGTGTTAATATTGCCAAAGAATATTATTTGGGTCTTTTATTAGATAGAGCAACTTCGCGTGTTCTTATTATGGCAAGCAGTGAAGGCGGTATGGAAATTGAAAAAGTGGCCGCCGAAACTCCCGAAAAAATCCTCAAGGCTGTTGTTGATCCTGCCGTGGGTTTTCAGGCTTACCAGGGACGCGATTTGGCTTTTGGTTTGGGCTTAACCGGCGATTTGGTGGGCAAGTTTACCAAGTTTTGTAGCGCGTTATATCGGGCTTATGTAGAAGGTGATTGTGCCATTGTAGAAATTAATCCTTTGGTGGTTACTAAAGAAGGCGATTTACTTGCTGCTGATGCCAAAATTAATTTTGAAGACAATGCGCTCTTCCGTCACAAAGATTACGAAGGTCTGCGCGATTTATCCGAAGAAAATGCCAACGAAATTGAAGCGAAGAAATACGATTTAGCTTACATCAGTTTGGAAGGCAATATTGGCTGTATGGTGAATGGTGCAGGTCTCGCCATGGGAACCATGGATATTATTAAACTTGCCGGTGGTGCTCCTGCTAACTTTTTAGATGTAGGTGGCGGGGCAACAACCGAAAAAGTAACCGCTGCTTTCAAAATTATTTTATCCGACTCCAACGTAAAAGCCATTTTGGTAAACATCTTTGGTGGCATCATGAAATGCGATGTGATTGCTACTGGTATTGTGGCTGCAGCTAAAGAAGTGTCGCTTAAAGTGCCGCTTGTTGTTCGCTTACTCGGTACCAATATGGAGCAAGGCCGTAAAATTTTGGCCGACTCGGGTTTACCTATTATTTCTGCCGAAACCATGGATGAAGCTGCTAAAAAAGTAGTGGCTACATTAAAGTAATATGTCAGTACTCGTTAATAAAAATACAAAAGTTATTACTCAAGGCATTACCGGTTCTACCGGTCAATTTCATACCAAGGGTTGTAAAGAATACGGCACCCAAATGGTGGCTGGTGTTACTCCCGGTAAAGGTGGACAAAATTTTGAAGGCATTCCTATTTTTGATACGGTAAAAGATGCCGTGCATAAAACGGGAGCAACCGTTTCGGTTATTTATGTGCCGCCTCCATTTGCTGGCGATGCTATTTTAGAAGCTGTAGATGCCGAACTCGATCTTGTAGTTTGTATCACCGAAGGTATCCCTGTGATGGACATGGTAAAAGTAAAACGAGCCATGCAGGGCAAAAAAACGCGTCTTATTGGCCCCAACTGTCCCGGTATTATTACTCCCGGTGAATGTAAAATTGGTATTATGCCTGGCTCTATCCATAAAAAAGGAAAAGTGGGCATTGTATCGCGCAGCGGAACACTCACATACGAAGCTGTGTATCAAACTAGCCAATTGGGCTTGGGTCAATCTACCTGTATTGGTATTGGTGGCGATCCTGTGAATGGCACCAACTTTATTGACTGCTTGGATTTATTTAATCGCGATCCCGAAACCGAAGCTATTGTCATGATCGGTGAAATTGGTGGTACCGCCGAAGAAGAAGCGGCTGCTTTTATTAAGGCCAATGTTAAAAAGCCCGTGGCCGGTTTTATTGCCGGTATTTCTGCTCCAGCCGGAAAACGCATGGGGCATGCCGGAGCTATTATTTCGGGTGGTAAAGGTACGGCCGATAGCAAAATTGCAGCATTAGAAGATGCCGGTGTAAAAGTATCGCGTTCACCCGCAGACATTGGCAAGACACTGGCTTCACTTATTAAATAATTTTTAAACAATAATATTCATCTACGAAGGAGATTTTATGGCAATTGAAACAACTTTAGGCATTGTAAAACCAGATGGTGTAGCTAAAAACGTTATTGGTCAAATTTTGGCTCGTGTTGAAAAAGCAGGTTTAACCATTGTGGCGGGTCGTATGCTTCAATTAGATGCTAAAAAGGCCGAAGGTTTTTATGCCGTTCATAAAGAACGTCCTTTCTTTGGCTCTTTAGTAAGCTACATGACCAGCGGTCCTGTATTTGTTTTTGCCATGAAGGGTGAGGGAGCTATTGCCAAGTGGCGTGAATTGATGGGCGCTACTAACCCAGCTAATGCAGCCGAAGGTACCATCCGTAAGGACTTTGCCGAGAATATTGAAAAAAATACTGTGCATGGTTCGGATGCAGCAGAAACTGCCAAGGTAGAAGTGGCTTATTTCTTTGATAAATCAGATGTTTGCAAGTAGTTTTGTAGCTAAGTTCGACGTTTAATTTTAATTGTTTTTTTGAACTTTCTAAGATTAATCCTTGACGCTTTGATGCTTTTTATCCATAATGAGGCATTCGTTTGACAATTTATATCAATTAATCTTTCCTTCATAACTTAATAACTAATCATTGCCGACAACGTGCACTTCAATCAAATTAAACAATCAAGAGAAGCTTTCACCTGTCGCGTGACTATCATGGAGCAACAATCCATAACAATATGAGTGAACCCACCAATCCTACCCGTCGTGTAAGAGAATACGAACCCCCTAAAAGAAGATCCTCCGGAGGAGGCCCCCGCCGAAGCGGTGGAGGTGGACGTTCATCCAACAACGAGTTCCAACAACGAAATAACGATTTCTCTCGTGCTGGTGGCGGTGGTGATGATGATAATGGTGGATACCGCAGTAATAATTACCGTAACGACGATAGAGGCCCTCGCGGTAATGGTGGCGATATGCCTCCTTACCGTCAGCATCAGGACGATCAACCCCGTTACCCAAAACCTTCCGAGTTGCCTCAAGATGATGAGTCTGGAGATGAAGATTTAGCGGCAAAGCCTGCTGTACCTACCGATGGTCGCCATCCTGTTCTTGATAGCTTTATCAAGGGCGGCATTATGTATCTTAAAGATTTAAAAGAAGTGAATATTACCGAGCTCATCTCGCTTGCTAAAGAGCTTAATATTGAAGGCGCTGCCGGTATGAAGCGTCAGGAGCTGATCTTCTCGCTTCTTAAAGCTCAGACCGATCAAAAAGGTGCTATTTACGGTGATGGTGTTTTAGAAATTTTGCCTGATGGTTTTGGTTTTTTACGTTCGGGCGATTTTAACTATTTGCCGGGTCCGGATGATATTTACGTGTCACCCTCGCAAATCCGCAAATTTAACCTGCGTACCGGTGATAACGTATCGGGCCAAATTCGCCCACCCAAAGATTCCGAACGTTACTTTGCTCTCTTAAAAGTTGAAGAAGTAAACTTTGAAGAATCGGAAAAAGCGCGCGATAAAATTTTATTCGATAACTTAACGCCACTGTATCCCGATGAAAAATTTAACCTCGAATTCAATAAAGATAATTACACCACCCGTATTATCGATTTACTGGCTCCTATTGGTAAAGGTCAGCGCAGTCTTATTGTTGCGCCTCCGCGTACCGGCAAAACCGTGATGATGCAGAATATTGCGAACGCCATTTCTACCAATCATCCCGAAGCTTTCCTGATTGTTCTCTTAATTGACGAACGTCCTGAAGAAGTGACCGACATGCAACGTTCGGTAAAGGGTGAAGTCATCAGCTCTACTTTCGACGAGCCTGCTACCCGTCACGTGCAGGTTGCCGAGATGGTGATTGAAAAAGCAAAACGTTTAGTTGAACATAAAAAAGATGTGGTGATTTTGCTCGATTCCATCACTCGTTTAGCCCGTGCTTATAACACGGTGGTTCCTCCTTCTGGAAAAATTCTTTCCGGTGGTGTGGATTCCAATGCCCTTCATAAACCCAAACGTTTCTTTGGTGCGGCTCGTAATATTGAAGAAGGTGGCTCACTTACCATTGTAGCTACAGCCCTTATCGATACCGGTTCGCGCATGGATGAAGTGATCTTTGAAGAATTTAAAGGAACGGGTAATTCCGAAATTCATCTCGATCGCAAACTGATGGAAAAACGTATTTTCCCTTGTATGGATGTAAACAAATCGGGCACGCGTAAAGAAGAACTTCTCATGCCCGAAGATACCTTAAGCCGTATCTGGATACTCCGCAAATTGCTTCATCCTCTTTCTGTGCTGGATACCATGGAATTCTTGCACGATAAAATGCATGGCACCGAAGATAATGCGGATTTCTTGGTGTCGATGAATAAGTAGTTTAGCGGTTAAAAACGCCCAAGCCCGACGGCAACTCCACATAGCTGGGTAAGCTCAGTTCAAAATTTCCTATTTTGGCATAAATTTGCGTGGATGAACCGCCGTCTAAATTGAGTGCATCAACCAAGCCTAATCCACCCTTTTCTTCAGGTTGCGATAATAAATCGGCCAATTTGTTGATAGACACAAACGATTGCGACACAACTATAACCACCTGATGATCGTGCGTTAAGCCAATAGCTGTTTTGGGGCTAGTTTCTTCTTTTATTTTTGGCGTAATACCATTTACAACCAAACGAGGGCCTGCTTGTAAGGCGCTTATCACTTTGGCGCTATCGGCAAATTCACTGGTATGGATGATACGGATGCGACTTTTTTCAAAGCTCATCACGCCCCACCACGATACTTTCTTTAGCGCATTTAACACCTGGCCGTCTTTTTTTATAAGACCCAGGGGCTTTCCTTGCTCATCAAAAAAATTGGCGTTAATGACCAAAAGGGCGGCATTTTTATCGGCCATGGTTTTAACGGAATTTATTTGTCCCGGTAGTGCCATGACGGGCTTAATGGTGTATTGATTGGGATCAATTTTAAAGGCATGTAATACTGTGCCGCCAGTTTCAATTTTTTGATAGTTAAGACCCAAGGCCAAATTTTGCCAAGTGCCCGCCCAAACCTGGGGAGTCCATAAAAACAAAATAAAAATGGTACGCCACAAAAAGCCCATAGCTTTAAAAAGATAACCTTACACCGGGATTTTCTCAATAGCTTTTACACGCTCTAAAGTGGTGGGGTGGGAGTAGTGGTAAAAGCTGTACCAGGGGTGAGGAGTGAGGTTAGAGAGGTTTTCCTTAGACAGTTTTACCAGCGAAGAAATCATAGACTGCTTATCGTGCGTGGTTTCAACCGAAAAAGCGTCTGCTTCGTACTCGTGTTTGCGAGAAAGTCCTGTTAAGAGAGGGGTGATCATAAATGTAAAGGCTCCCGAAAAAAGACCAAAGAGTGTTAACGCCATGTGGGTAGAGGGTGTGGTAATAGCAAAGGCTTCGTAAAAGGGCGGATAGGTATAAAGGAGCGATAAAACATAAAATGAAATAAAAGTGGAGATGAAAGAAAGAATTAAATTTTTTTGCACATGTTTTTTAATATTGTGTCCCATCTCGTGGGCCAGCACCGCAATAATTTCATCCTGCGTCATCTGCTTTTCTAAAGTATCAAAAAGAACGATGCGCCTTAAGCGCCCCATGCCGGCAAAGTAGGCGTTGGAATGGCTGGAGCGCTTGGATCCGTCGATAGTAAAAATACCCGACATGTTAAAATTAATTTTACGAGCCAGGTTGTAGATGGCGTCTTTTAGTGCTCCATCCGGAAGTGGTGTAAATTTATTAAAGAGCGGAGCTAATACGGTTGGAAAAATAGCAGCTAGGAGCATTTGAAAAGCAAAAAGTGATAAAAAGGCATAAGCCCACCACGCGGAGCCGGCTTTATCCCATAAATAAAATAACAATAACAGGATTGGGCCTCCTAAAATTAAGCTAAGAGCCAGCGCTTTAATTTTATCTAATACAAATGTGGCAAGTGTCATTTTGTTAAAGCCAAATCTCTTTTCGATAACAAAATGATGATAGAGAGAAAAAGGAAAGCCTAAAATAGATGACAAAAACCCCAAAGTAAAAATAAAGCAAACAGAATGAAAGAGTGGGGAGAGTTCATAATTTCTTAAAAAATAGTCAACCTCGTTTAAACCATTAGCTAGCAAAAAGCACCAAAGGGCTGCGCTATCGACAAGGGTAGTGATAATTTCAAAACGGGATTTGGTAAGCGTGTAATCGATGCTTTTTTGATAAGTGGGTTGGTCTATTTTATCTTGAAAATAAGCAGGAATCTCATGCCGGTGTTGTTTGATATGCTGCATGTTAAGATAAGTTAGCAGAAGTTCCCAACCTGCATGTACGGTGTAAAAGAAAAGGAAGAGATAAAAAAGAGTGGTGCTAGTCATAGCGGATAATCTCCTGTAACTTTTGTTCGGCAGCTATTACGGCTTTTTTAATATTGCGTTTTTGGGCGTAAAAACCGGCTATTAAACTGGCTAAGGCACAACCTGTACCACGTGTTTTTTTATCAACACGTTTATGGCGAAATTCTATGATCTCTTTTCCATCGTAATACAAATCAATAATCTTGCTCTTCAAATGCCCGCCTTTTAACAGAAGCGGCACGTGATAGGTGTTGTACAATTCAAAAAGAGCGGCATACATATGCTCCGATGACGTGACGGGTCTTTTTAAAATAAGCGAAGCCTCGTGTAAATTAGGAGTCCAAATATGGCACAGAGGTAAAAGTTTTTTGAGAAAAATAGAGATGCCTTTGGGTGTAAGAAGAGTGCCTCCCGAGCTCGATTTAAAAACGGGATCGGCTACAAGAAACGGGTATTTGTTTTTTTTGAGTGTTTTAGCAAGTGTTGTTACTATTTTTTCATTGCCTAACATGCCCAGTTTAATGGCTTTGTATTGAGAAAATGGGAGCGTAGCCCGTAATTGGTTTTTAAGTTGTGTAGAGTTTGCTGGCTGTGCTTTATAAAATTTTGTTTTGGTTTGAGAGGTGAGAGCTGTAACAATAGCTGCAGATTGAAAACCAAGATGATGAATCATGGATGTATCGCGAAGAAGGCCGGAATAACCTAGGGGGTCTAGTCCTGCGATGACGAGAACTTTATTCATGCTTACTTGCCCTCAAAGCTAATTCGCGGGTCTACAAACATATACAGAATATCCGATAACAAAAGGCTTAAGAGCGTTAAAAAAGCCGAGATGGTGGTGATGCCCATAATCACATTGTAGTCGCGCCCAAGCACGGCTTCAAATGAGAGCATGCCCATGCCCGGGATTGAAAAAATTTCTTCAATAATTACCGAGCCGCCTAAGAGGGCAGGCAACAAAGAGCCCATCAAGGTTACAAGTGGGATGAGTGAATTACGAAAAATATGTTTCCAAATGACCTGTGTTTCCGATAGCCCCTTGGCACGGGCGGTACGGATATAATCTTGCTTCATCACTTCTAAAAAATTGGCACGTTCAAAGCGTGATAAAAAGGCAAAGCCTTCGTAGGTGGAGGCAATGATAGGCAGTACCAAGTGCCAGGCTACATTGATGATCCAGGCGCCAAAACCCAATTCGCTAATGCTAGCCGATTCGTAACCCATCATGGGGAATAAATTGAGATATTCACCACCGGCCAAATACACCAGTAACAGAGTAGCCACCCAAAACGATGGAAGAGAATAGAGGATAAACAGTTTGATCATCACCAGTTTATCCATAGTAGTATCGCGGTGTAGCGCCGACCAAACGCCCAAGGGAATGGAAATAAAATAAACAATACAAATGGAAATGATATTAATAGCCAGTGTAATAGGAATGGCTTCTAAAATGCGTGATAACACCGGCCTCTTATCTTTGGCAGAGTAGCCAAAATCAAGTTTCACAATATTTTTTAGCCATTTGCCATACAAAATAGTATTTTTACCTGTCCATGTAATAGCTTTTTCGGTTTTACTTCCTTTGCGTTCTCCGTTTTGACCTTCGGCAAGCCTAACAAGCCAGGCGGGTAAAGGAATGGGGTCTTCTTTTTTTGCTAATTCTTTTGCTAATCCTTCGGGCGATAAGCCTTGGCCGGCAAACATGAGCTTGAGTGATACCGGATCGCCAGGGGCAAGTTTCATAATTAAAAAAGTAATAAGCGTTATTCCCACCAGTGTAGGAATCATAAGAAGTAATCGTTTGATAATATACTGAATCATTATTGACTTTGTGTTGCTGTTGCCGGAATCCAATCAAGTGGGTCCAGACCGGCTTTATGTACCTTTACATTGGTAAAGCGTTTCGATACCACGACCAACGAGTAATTGTTAAATAAAAACGTATAAGGTTGTTCGTTGTAAATAATTTCCTGAAAGCGATAATACAGTGCGTTTCGTTTTTGTTTATCAAACTCAACACGTGCTTTTTCTATAAGTCTGTCGGCTTCTTCATTTTCAAACGACACGAAATTGGAACCACGATCCATTTTGGCCTGTGATGAGTGCCATAATTGATAAGGATCGCTTTCAAAACTGGACGACCATCCCAGTGACGTGGCCTCAAAATCTTTTGATTCAATTTTATTGATAAAAGCGGCCCATTCCATTTTTACAATTTTCATATTAATGCCCAGTTGAGACAAATCTTCTTTTAAAATAGAGGCTAATCGTTCGGTAAAAGTGGCCGACGAAGGATAGAGAAAGGTAAATTCAAACTTTTGTCCGTCTTTATCTAAAATGCCATCCCCATCATGATCGGCCCAGCCGGCTTCTGTTAACAATTGTTTGGCTTTGGCGGGATCATAGGGATGAAGTGTTAGTTTTTTATTGTACTGGTCCGAATCGGGGAAAAATGGACTTTCGATGATAATACCCAAATCATAATTTATTTTTTCCAACAGTTTGGGCCTATTGATGAGCGATGTCATGGCCAGACGTACGCGCGCATCCTTAAAAAAGGGTTTTTGCATGTTGTAGCCAATATAATTATAGGACGGGAGCAAATAGGTGTATTTGTTAAACAGGGCATTAAATTTTTCATCACCTGTTTGTTTTACCCACTGGATGGGGCGTAAGCTAAAAAAATCGAGATCTCCCTTTTTTAAAACCTGAAAGGCAATTTTTTCATCCGAAATAATAATGTTGTCTATTTCCCGAATGGCCGGTTTTGGTCCCCAATAATCTTCGTTGCGGATGAGTGTGATTTTTTTATTAGTATCCCATACTCCAAATTTATAAGGGCCAGTTCCAATAGGCTGGCGACGGGCCGGATGGCGATTAAAATCAGTGCCATCGTCAAAAACATGTTTGGGCACAAGAGGCATGCCTCCACACATAGACAGGGCCAAAAAGTAGGGTTTGGCGTAGGTAAACTTAACGGTATAGTCGTCTTGCTTTTCTACGTTTTTAATATCTTCATAATAAACGCGTAAAAACGGCGCTTCGGTAGTGGGGTCTTTTATTTTATTAAAAGAATAAATAACATCATCGGCAGTAAACGGTTGGCCATCGTGCCATTTAACGTTTTTACGCAGGTGAAAAGTATATTCTAAACCGTCTTTGCTAATTTCCCAGCGTTCGGCAAGCTTTGGTTCAAAGTCGAGTGTATCCTTATTACGATCAATGAGCGAATCGTTTACGTAACCTAAAATGCGTTCGGCATAGGCATCGCTGGCTAAAATGGGATTTAAGGTATCGGGTTCGGCTGTTAGCCCAATTCGCAAGGTTGCAGGATCAAGTTTAACTTGGGGATCGCAAGCTAATAAAAAAGACAGAAAAAAAATAATTATGAGAGCTCGATGTTTTTCCATTGGATGGTGAGTGATCCCTTCTTAGTTTTAAACACCATTTGTAACGGATAGTTTATCTTTTTAAAAGTCTTAAAATGGTCGGCTTCAATGGTTATTTTTGCATTTTGATACTGTGAGGGGCAAGTTTCCATCAGTAAAATGGCAGAAAAATCGTCAAAGTTCATGGGTAAACGAGTTACTTTTTTAAAATTCTTTTTGTTGAGTGAGGCAGCAAAAGGTGTGTTGCCAAAATCATCTACGGCTTCAAAAATAACTTCATTTTTAGTAATAATAATTGCCGATAAAGTTTTAATTGTTCTTTTTTTATAAGTAAGAGTTACATCCGCCAGTCCTTTGGCTTGTTTAAAGGCGGGTAGCTCCTGGGCAAATGTAGATAAAGAAAAGAGAAGTAAAAAAATAAAGAAAAAATATCTCACAGTTCCCCTAATTTCTTTTTTATCCGTTCTATTTGCTCCTGTGTCCGTAAATCTAACTTTTTAGAGTTACTGTCTTTTTGCAGTAAAAAAAGCGACTGCTCCAAATAAGTACGGGCTTTCTTTTTATCGGCCTGTTCTAAGGCCAGCATCCCCAAATGTTCCAAAATAGTAGGTTCTTTGGGTGAATAGCGTAGTGCCTTGTTAATCCATTCGTTTGCTTTAAGGCTGTCCCCTTGTTTAAAATAAACCCAACCTAAACTATCCATAATAAAACCATCGTCTGGTTTAATGGTGAGCGCTTTTAAAATAAGTTCTTTGGCTTGCTCCAGGTTAATGCCTTTTTCGGCGTACGAATAACCCACAAAGTTAAGGGCTAATGCGTTTTGGGGGTTTATAGCTATAACCTGTTGCATGCTAGAAAGGCTTTTATCGTAGGCTCCCATTTTATCGTACAAAACGCCTAGCGAAAAATAGAGGTGCTCGTTATTGGGGTTTTTCTTGAGAGCACTTTCTAGTACTTTGGAGGCTTCATCAAACTTCTGATCGGTAGCATAAACGGATGCTAATAAATCGTATAAGGTAATTTCTTTGGGTTTATCGTGAATAGCTTTGTTTAAAAGAGTAAAAACGGCTTCGGGTTTATTTTGTTCTTTTAGGATAATCACGCGACGCGTGAGAGCTTCAATATATAAATCGGAATCGGAAGGAATATTGGCAAAATAATCTAGGGCTTTATCCTTGTTTCCCTTTTCCTGATTCATGAGACCCAGATAAAAAGCCACCTTATAGGCCTCGGGCTGCTTTTGAAGTAATTCTTCAAAGGTGGCCATGGCTTTATCAAGATCTTTTAATTCGTAATAGATAAGCCCAATTTTTACATCAAGTGTAAGGTCGTGAGGCAAGATCTCTTTTAATTCAAGCAATGTTTCGAGTGCTTTCTTGTAATTTTTTTGTGCCAAATAGGCTTCGTTAACCAGTGTTAAAATTTTAGGATCGTCCGGAATGGCATCCTTCATCTTTTCGTAAACGCCAATAGCTTTGGCCGGATCTTTTTTATAGGTGGTATAAATATTGGCCAGGTAAAAAGGCGCTGCAATGGCTTCGGGATTAGCGTCTATGAAACGGTTTAAAACACGGATGGCCTCATCCGTGTTTTTTTGTTCCAAAAAACTGCGGGCCAAAAGTGAGGCGGCTTCTTCGTTTGCAGAATCTTTTACCAAAACTTCCTCAAAATATTTTTGGGCCTCGGCAGGATTTGCTTTTGAGGTATACAGTTTTCCCAACAGCAATGCCAGTTCGGTATTGGCAGGGTCTTTTAAACGGGCCTTTTGGGCAAGTGAGAACGATTCTTCAATTTTTCCAATGCGAGCATATTTATAGGCTTGTTGAATAAGTAAATAAGCCGAATTTGGATCTTTAGCGATAGATTTGTTTAAATACAAATCGGCACTAGTGTCTTCACCTTTTAGGGTTTCAATTTCGGATACCAAATAATAGTAAAGACTGTTTTGCCCTTCTTTGGGTGATACGCTTTTTGCTGTTTTTGGTTTTGCATTATGAGAGCAGGCAGAAAAAAGCAGGACAAAAATAAAAAGAGGGAGAAATGATTTGTTATGAATGCTCATCAATTTTTTGGAATGCCTAACACATCTCTCATGTCGTACAATCCACTTTGCTTGGAAGAAAGCCAGGCGGCAGCACGCAGGGCCCCATCGGCAAAAGTAGAGCGACTTGTGGCAATATGCTTTAGTTCTAAACGCTCACCCATGCCGCAAAACATCACGGTATGTTCGCCCACAATATCGCCTCCGCGGATCACTTGCATACCAATTTCACTTTGTTTACGCTCGCCAATCATGCCTTCGCGGTGAAAATTAAAATTATCGGGATAAATTCTTTTGGTAGCTTCTGCCAATACTTCGGCTAGACTCACAGCTGTGCCAGATGGAGCATCTTTTTTAAGTTTATGGTGTGCCTCAATAACTTCAATATCGTACCCCTGGTTTAAAATTTTAGCCGCCATTGACACCAAGCTAAAAAGGGTATTAACGCCAACACTCATGTTAGAGGCCATAACAATGGCCGTCTTTTTTGAAGCATCAATAATTTTCTTTTTTTCAGCCGGTTCAAAGCCGGTTGTTCCAATAACAATTTTAGCCCCATGTTTTTGAATTTGTTCCAAATGAGCCAGTGTTGCTTTGGGAGATGTAAAATCAATGACAACGGCATTTTTTGTTTTGCTTAAAACCAATTCAAGAGAGTTTTCAATAGTGACACCTTTTAGAGCTTCGCCAATTTGTGGATGATTGGTGTATTCGGTAGCACCCACAAGGGTATAAAACTGAGATTGCTCAGTGGCTCGTGTAACTAAGGTTTGGCCCATACGCCCCAAGGCGCCTGTGATGATGACATTTGTGGTCATATAATTTTATTGGCTTTTAATACTTCAATTAATTTATTTCTATTGGCTTCCCCCATTTTTACCATGGGCAAACGGTATTCTTCTTGAATAAGCCCCAATAAGCTTAAAGTAGCTTTTACCGGAATAGGATTTGTTTCAAAAAACATGGCGTCATGAATGGGTAAAAGCTGAGCATGAATTTTTTCGGCTTCGGCTATATTTCCGCTTTCAAACGCTTTCCACTCGGCGGCACATTCTTTAGGGCAAACATTGGCCGTTACCGAAATAGCGCCGCGTCCTCCCATTTTATAAATATCCAGACTTTGCGAATCTTCTCCCGAAAGAGTGATAAATTCTTTAGGACAAAGACTGATCAGTTTTTTTATTTGCTCCAAATTGCCACAGGCTTCTTTAATGCCCACAATATTTTTAATGCTGGCTAAACGGGCCACTGTTTCGGGAAGCATGTTCACACCAGTACGGCCGGGCACATTGTATAAAATGATGGGTTTGGTAGCTATTTCAGCAATGGCTTTAAAATGCTGATAGAGGCCTTCTTGCGTGGGTTTGTTGTAATAGGGCGTAATGTGCAAGGTGCCATCCACACCGGCTTCTTCGGCTGCTTTTTGCAAACGAATAGCTTCGTGTGTGGCGTTAGAGCCTGCTCCAGCTAATACTTTGGCGCGTCCAGCTACTGTTTTAACGGTAAAGGCAATAACGGCATCATGTTCTTCGTGTGTGAGCGTGGCCGATTCGCCCGTGGTGCCGCAGGGAACAATCACACTGGTACCGTTTTCAATTTGACGGTTGATGAGTTTTTGAAAACTATCAAAATCAACTTTGCCGTTTTTAAAAGGGGTGGTGATGGCCACCATGGATCCTGTAAATGTCATAAAGTCTTTCTAGAAAGTATATATACCGTCAAATACGGTGGTTGCGGGCCCTGTTTTGTACACGTGATCATCATTCGGGTCCCAAAAAATTTCCAAATCACCGCCGCGCAGATGAATGGTTACATGCCGGTCGGTTTTGTTGTTAAGTATCGAGGCTACTGCTGCGGCACAAGCGCCTGTTCCGCAAGCCAAAGTTTCACCGCTGCCACGTTCCCACACACGCATGTTAAGCGTTTTTTTATCCACCACTTCAATAAACTCGGTATTAATCCGGTTAGGGAAGTGTGGGTCGTTTTCAAAGTACGGGCCAATTGTTTCTACAGGGTAATCTTGTACCTTATCCACAAAAACAATGCAATGCGGGTTACCCATGGATACACAGGTAATTTTATAATCGTTTTGAAGCGAGCTTCCTTTTGGAAAGTCTTTCAGTTTAAAAGGTTTGTCGATAATAAGGCCGTTTTGATTCACCGGGATATCTTCGCCATCTAAAATAGGTTCGCCCATATCCACTTTTACCCAGGCGGTTTTGGCCGTGGTTTTAGGATGCCCAGCAATAATTTCGGGTTTAATAATGCCAGCCAAGGTTTCAACCGTGAGGGCTGTTTTTGTTGTGAGTTTGTGATCCAATACATATTTGGCAAAACAGCGTATGCCATTGCCACACATTTCCACCGTGCCGCCATCGGCGTTGATGATGTCCATGCGAAAATCAGCGATCTCCGATTTTTTAACAATGAGAATTTGATCGGCACCAATGCCAAAACGGCGGTCGCACATTGTAACGGCCAGCTCGGGTGTGATAGTGGGGGCATCGGATGCTAACGCATTGATGAAGATGAAATCGTTTCCGGCACCTTCCATTTTTGTAAAATATAAACGTGGCATAATTTTATTTTAAAAAGCTTGGGATTTTTTCACCCTTTACTAAATCCTCCAAAGTTTCACGTTCGCGAACAATTTCGTAATCTTTTCCATTCACCATCACTTCTACCGCACGAGGGCGCGAGTTATAGGTAGACGACATCGAAAAACCATAAGCTCCAGCACTCATGATGGCTGCGTATTCGCCGTTACTCAGAGCGGGGAGGGCACGGTCGTGGGCAAAAAAGTCACCTGTTTCGCAGATGGGCCCCACAACATCCACCACTTGGGTTTCCCCTGTTTTTTGAGAGAGGGGTTTAATATCGTGATACGCATCATACATGGCCGGGCGCATGAGGTCGTTAGAGGCGGCATCAACAATTACAAACTTTTTGTTATCGCGGCCTTTGTTGTAGAGAACTTTGGTGAGTAAAACTCCCGTATTGCCCACCAAAAAACGACCAGGTTCAAAAATTAATTTGAGGCCTAGCTCCGTCATAATCCCTTTTAAGGCAGCGGCATAATCAGCCGGCGAGGGTGGGGTTTCGTTATTGTAGGTAATGCCTAAGCCACCGCCAAAATCCAAATGACGTACGGTGATGCCTTCGGCTTTTAGCGCGTTGATTAAATTCTTTACTTTACCAAGCGCTTCCACAAAAGGAGCGGTGGTGGTTAATTGCGAGCCAATATGGCAATCGATGCCCACAATTTCGATATTAGCCATGTCGCGCGCTTTTTTATAGGTATCCACGGTCTTTTCGTGGCTGATGCCAAACTTGCTCTTTTTTAAACCGGTGGAAATATACGCGTGGGTTTTAGGGTCTACGTCGGGATTAACCCGCAAAGCAATGGGAGCCTTTTTATTTAAACGAGCCGCAACATTTTGAATGGCAGAGAGTTCATCAATCGATTCCACATTAAATTGTAAAATGCCGGCATTTAAAGCCATTTCAATTTCGCTATCCGATTTTCCCACGCCTGAGAAAACAATTTTGTTTGCCGGGCATCCGGCTTTTAACGCACGATACAGTTCGCCGCCGGTCACCACATCAATGCCGCTACCCAGGTTGATAAAGGTTTTAAGAATAGCCGCATTGGAATTGGCTTTCATCGAAAAACAAATCAAATGATCGATGCCGCTAAAGGCTTGAGTGAAACTTGTGAATTGATGTTTTAACGCCGCATAGCTGTACACGTAGGCGGGCGTTCCCAATTTTTGGGCAATTTCTTTTAACGGAACTTGTTCGCAAGAGAGTTCCTGATTTTGGTAAGTGAAATATTGCATAGCACATGGCCTCTACCCTCCCTGACCCTCCCTTACAAAGGGAGAGAACTTTCTTTGTCCCCCTTTGTAAGGGGGACGACAGGGGGTAGAGATTTTATCTTAATTCTTTCTTCAGTCTTTTAATTTGAGCCTGAACCTGATTTTTGGCGGGTCCACCGGTTACATTGCGGCGGTCGATAGACTTCTCAATATCTAAGAAATCACCGATATCATTGCCAAAAAGCTTTGAGAACTTCTTTAGTTCAGAAAGGGGTAATTTTTCAAGGGTTGTTTTGGCGGCAATACAATGCTGAACAAGCTTTCCCGATACCTCATGGGCCTCTCTAAAAGGCAGACCTTTTGCCGCCAAATAGTCGGCTACATCGGTGGCCAGTAAGAAGCCTTCCTCGGTGGCTTTTTTCATGGTCTCTTTATTAGCTTTAATGCCCGGAACCATGGCGGTGAGTACATCCAGCACCATATGGATAGTATCCAGCGAATCGAAGAGGGGTTCTTTGTCTTCCTGCATGTCTTTGTTGTAAGCCAAAGGGAGGCCTTTCAAAGTGGTGAGCAGGCTAATCAAATTGCCATAGGCTCTGCCGGTTTTGCCCCTTATCAGTTCGGCGGCATCCGGGTTTACTTTTTGAGGCATCATGGAGGATCCGGTGCAGAATTCCTGGGGTAATTTCACAAACGAAAACTCTTGCGAGCACCATAAAATAAGCTCTTCAGCAAAACGTGAAAGATGCGTCATTAAGAGTGCAATATTAAATAGGATTTCGCATGCAAAATCCCTATCGGAAACGCCGTCTAAACTGTTTTGAGTGACACCGTTTAAGCCTAATTCACGGGCGACAAATTCCCGGTCTAATTTAAAGGGGCTTCCAGCTAAAGCTCCCGAGCCCAAGGGGCTAACGATGCGCTTTAAGGTGTCGGTCACCCGGCTTTTATCCCGAGCCAGCATCTCCACATAGGCTAGTAAGTGATGAGCAAAATAGATGGGTTGAGCCCGTTGCAAATGGGTATAGCCGGGCATGGGGCAAAAGCCTTCTTTTTCGGCCAGGGCTACTAGCGCCTTTTGAAGGGCGGTGAGTTTGGTGGAAATCCCTTTTAAATTTTTGATGGAGTAGAGCCTGATATCGAGCGCTACTTGGTCGTTTCGGCTGCGGGCAGTGTGCAACTTTTTACCCGTATCACCAATAATTTGGGTTAGCCGAGTCTCAATAGCCATGTGGATGTCTTCGAGCTTGATAGAAAATTCAAACTTACCCGCTTCAATTTCCTTTTTAACCTGAGCAAGTCCTTGTTGAATGGATTTAGCCTCGGCTGCTGTCAGTAAACCAATCTTGGCCAGCATCTTTGAATGAGCAATCGAGCCTTCGATATCTTCGGCATACAGGCGTTTATCAAACGAGAGTGATTCGTTAAATTTTTCGAGCAACGGATTGGATTCTTTGGAAAAAACTCCACTCCACATTTTTTTTGTTTTGTTCGCTTTTGGAGGCATATCCCTGTGTAGCAGGGGAGTGGGGTTTTGTCAAAAACTGGATAGGACATAGTGATAGATCAGAGCTAATTCTAAGAGGCTCATATCAGGCAGCACCCATGGCGATTTGCACACTAAATTGCGACAAGCCTTGGCGGTTTAAGCTATCTTGTAGAGATAAACGGACGAATTGTTTGGGAGAATACCCTAATTTAGCAGCATATTTTGCGGCCAAGTCGGCGCTTACGAGTTTGCGTCCTTTTTCAATGTCTAACAGATGTGATTTGGAAATTCCCAAAATTTCTCCAAATTCATCCAATGTCATTTCTTCGCCTTTACGAATAGACTCCAAGGTACGTCCCAAAGTTAAAGGTCCACTGGTATGTTTTGAGAGAGTTTTTCTGGCTCTGCTTTTTCTTTTAATAGTCATGTTTGTTTACCTCCACTACATAAACATAAGCCATGGTTTGGGCCTCGTTTATTTCATAAATGGCCCGGTAAGAACGCGGCTTAAACGAATAGAACGCTGACCTTTTCTTTCTCCCTTAAGTGGTTCATCGTGGTAGCCTGGTATTTTTCTTACCTCTTCCAGGCCATCACATTCTACTTCTTCAACCCAAGCGTCCAGCTTATCGGCTATATAACTTGGCAATTTGGCCAAAGCTTTATCAACAGCGCGCGATAGTTTTACTTTTTTAATCATATAAAATGTACACTAAGTTGGTGAACTTTTCAAGGTTATTTTTTAAGAAAATTTGGCTTAAAAGCCTGTCTTGTAAATCAATTACGCTCTTTGTTTTCCCTTAAAAAATAATTTATCTACTGTTCACAATGCAACAAAAAATAAAGGTAAGAAATGAATTGTGGACACCTCTAAAGACTATGGTTTTGTCCTATTGTCATCCTGAACGTACACCATAAGGGTGCCACTTCGAGGGTGAAGGATCTCGAGTGATTTCAACAGGATTCTTCGCTTCGCTCAGAATGAGAACCTCTAGAAAATGAGTTTTTAGAGGTGTCCTTGTACTGATTCAGGAGGGGTTTTATTTAGCAAATTTTTTGTAAAACACGCCAAAGCGCAAGCCTCGGTCGGAAATGAGGCAGGAGTCTTTTTTAAAGTACGAGAGAATTTCGTAGAGAAGAACGGCGCCGGCTAAAATCACGTCGGCTCTAAGTGGTTCTATGCCGGTTAGTTTTTGGCGTTGGGATATTGTCATTTTGAGCATCTCGTTAATGAGGCTCTCCAGCTTTTCTTTTTTAAGCGTGCTGCCATGCACTTTTTCGGAGTCGTATTTTTTTAACTTTTGCGTAACAGACGCCAGTGTGGTTGCGGTTCCGGCGGTAGCCACCAGGGTGTATTCGGTAGAATCAAAATCCACGCTAAATAAATCTTCCAGTTCGTCTTTTAAATTGTGGCGAATACCCGTCACCAAATTTTTAAATTCGTCCACTTCAACCGGATCGGAATGAATGTATTGCTCGGTTAATTTAACCGAGCCAAAGGGGATGCTGATAATAGCTTCTGGCTTGGCTTTGGTTTTGCCGGGGCCAGTGATAATTTCGGTGGAGCCACCGCCAATATCCACCACAATGATTTTTTTTAATTTTTTACCAAAGTCGGCATAAGCCGAGTTAAACACATAGTCGGCCTCATCATTGCCGCTAATCACTTCTAATTTAAGTCCGCATTCTTTTTTAAGCCTATCAATAAAAACATCGGCATTGGCGGCATTGCGGCAAGCGGCGGTACCTACGGCAACTATTTTTTTAACTTTTAATTTTTTGCAGGTGGCAGCGTAATTTTTGAGTACATCCAGCGTGCGCTTAATGGCTTGGGCGTTAAAACAGTGCGTCTCGCTAATACCCTGACCCAAGCGGGTGATGTGGGCTTCGTCGTGGATGATACTTAGCCCAGATTTTTTTTGCTCGGCAACAAGTAAAATAACCGTATTGGTGCCAATATCGATGACGGCTTGTGCCATATTATTCTACGCGTGGGCCCCAATCGGGATTGATGCAGCCCTGGCTTTCGGGAATAAGTGTTTGGCCATTCCCGTCGTCTAGCATGACATATAAACCCGAACCTCCACTGCGTCCGGATGAAAAACCAATGTAGCGGCTATCGGGTGCCCAAGTAGGCGATTCGTTATTCCCTTCATCACGCGTTAAACGCTGGATGAGGGAACCATCAGAATTCATCATAAATAAATCAAAAGCGCCTCGATCACGCGCGGTAAACACAATACGTTTGCCATCCGGAGACCAGTCGGGTTGATCGTTTTGATAACCGGTATAGGTAAGGCGCGTAGAGCTGCCGCCACCGGAAGGCATGGTAAAAAGATGCAAATTACCGGCACGTTCGGAAGCAAATACAATCTGGCCGCCATCGGGCGACCATGCTGGCGATACATCAATATTTAATACATTGGTAATGGCATGTCCCTCGCGGCCCGAATGACTCATGCTATATAGTTCGGTATCACCGGTTCTGGAGCTGGCATAAACAATAGTGCTACCATCGGGTGAAAAAGACGGGGTAAGGTTTGTTGATTTATTATTGGTGAGCTGTTTTAAACCGCTACCAGAAGCATTAATAGAGTAAATTTCGGGATAGTATTTCATGAACGAAGTAAACACGATGGTGCTGCCATCGGGTGACCAGTTGGGTGAAATGTTGTTAGACTTGAGTTTTCCTACCGTGTAGTGAACAACACCATCCATTGAAAATACATGAATTTGACGCGCACCCGTTTTGCCACAGGCCGCTGCAATGCGGCTGGTAAAAGGGCCTTTAATACCCGTTAAGGTAAGAAGTAATTCATCCATAAAACGGTGTGCAGCTTCGGGATAATCGTTTTTAGACACCGTATATTCTTTGCCTATCAGCATTTCTTGCGAGCTGGTATCGTACAAGCGCAATTCGGCTACTACCTTGCCACCTTTTTCATCAATTACACCTTTAACCAAGGCATGCGCACCAATAGAAGACCATTGATTAAAATTGATAGCATCGCCTTCATCAGCTGAAATAAAAGAGCGCTCATCCATTACTTTAAAATAGCCAGCTACATCTAAATCAAGCCGGATAAGATCGGTCATTTTTTTGGCCATGCCCGATTTAGACCCCTTAGAATTTACAAATTCTGGAACAGCTATTGGGAATTTTTTAGTGGAGGCATCGTTAACCGATATAAGAATGGTGGCGTGTGACAAGTAAGGAACCAAGAGAAAAGCGAGCAATAATATTTTTTTCATGTCCCGTTTCCTACTACAGAACTGGGATTGAATTCAATCAAAAATCCTTCGGTTAAGACTTCGTTTTTAATCTCTTCGGGAGGAATAGGAAAGGGGGCCGAGCGTTCAATGGCGCGCATGGCGCCCATGTCAAAAGAGGCATCGCTCGATTTGGTGTCGTAACTGGTACTTAAAATATTTCCCTGAGAGTCGATGGTGACATTAATTTTAGTAAGAAGAGAGGTTCCCTCGGCCACCGCTTTGGGTGTTGTAATCCATTCTTGTTGGATTTTTTTAAGAATTTCTTCCACATATTTGGCCAAAATGGCGTTTACCTCGCTATTTTGAGCATCAAGAGACCCCACAGGTGATTGTCCACCTCCATCGTCTTTTACTTGGGCTGCTTCAAGCTCTATTTGCCTTTGTTTCATCATTTCTTCGTTGCGAGCCAGAGCGTCCTCAATAGTGCGATCGGTTTCTGTTTTTTGCTTTTGATCCAAATTAATGCCAGCATCTTTAGCGGTTTTCTTTTGATCTTGAGGAGGAGGGGTTTTGGGTTTTTTAGTGGCTGTTGTGGTTTTTTTATCTTTGCCTGGTTTTTCCTTGGTTTTTTCTGTGAGCGCTTCTTTTTGCTCGCGCTTCGTATTGTACGGCATGTCTTTTACTTTTTTATAGGGTTGGGTGCTTGTGGTGTCGCCTGTACCTTTGGTGAGCTTTACCCAGGTAATTTTGGTTTCTTTTTTAGGGAGTAAACGAAAAAGCTGGGCAGAAAAAAGAAGAAAGATAAAAACGGCTACATGCAGTCCTACCGATGCATAAAGGTATTTTTTTAAATCGGTCGACATGAGTTTAAGGTGTCAAAAGTGATTATACTATCGCACAGTTTGCCAGAGCCCATTGAGGGCTCTGTTTACCTGTTTGATGGCTTCTCCTCATTGGGTGTGGTAATCATGCCTACACGTTCAACGCCTGCGCTTTGGCAAATCCCCATCACTTCCATCACAAAACCGTATTCAATATTTTTGTCGGCTCTTAAATAAAGTTCCTTTTTTTCCTTGGTTTCAAAAATGGCCTTAATTTTATCGCCTACTGTATCAATGGTGTAAGCGTCTTTTTTATTATCACCCAAATAAATTTTGCGATCGCCGCTAATGGATACTACAAAATCTTCGTTGGTAGCTTTTACGGCTTGGGCCGATACTTCGGGCAAGTCAATATCTATCCCTTGTTGTAGCATGGGGGCTGCCACCATAAAGATGATGAGCAACACCAACATAATATCTACCAGAGGAATAATGTTGATTTCGGCTAGCTCCGTTTTGCCCTGTTCGTGGTGCTTTACCTTCATGGATTTTCCTCCTCAATTTTAAGCACCAAGTCGTCTACAAAAAGGTCCATCATCTTGTTGATAATACGGATTTTGTTTACAAAAAAGTTGTAAGCAACAACGGCCGGAATAGCGGCGGCTAAACCAATAGCGGTAGCAATGAGTGCTTCCGAAATATAGGGTCCAACTGTAGCTAAAGAGGAAGAGCCGGCCTTGCCAATGTTATAAAATGCCGAAAGAATACCCCATACGGTGCCAAACAAACCCACAAAGGGGGCTGTAGAGGCGGTGGTGGCCAAAAAAGGAATATGTTGTTCTAATTTGTATACTTCTTCTTCCCGGGCTTGAGCTAGCTTCTGACCAATGGCATCTTTCATAGAGGCGTTAGAGCGAGCTGTTTTTTTAATGCGGGGTAAAAAGAGAATGGCGCTGTTGTAAATTTCAAAGAGAGGTCCATCTTTTACATTAGAGGCTCGTGCTACATCCTGAAAGCTATCGGCTTTGGCAAAGGTACCCCAAAAATCTTGTGAGAGATTTTGGGCGCTTTTAATTTGGCGATACTTAAAAAAGATGATGGCCCACGATATGACCGATGCGGCTAAAAGAAGGATGAGGGTTAATTTAACCACAGGATCAGCTTCTAAAATGAGGTCGAGTTGCGATTTATTGGCAATGGTTTTTTCGGCTTGAACTTGCGCCAAAAGAGGCAAGAAATACATGATGGCTCCTTTTAGTCTCTTACAAAAAATATTTTGTGCATAATGCACAGGATATTTTTAGACAAGAGGCTTATCCCGTTTATGGGGATTGTATAAATGAGTAGTAAAAATAAGTGCTTACCATAACCAGAAAAACTTTCAACGAATAAAAAGAGAGTAAAGTTTTAGGAAATAAAACTAAAAGTAACTTTTCCTTTTTCAATATCCTTCCGGGTTTTGGCCAGGCTTTTGAGGGTTCCCAGGTCATTCCAGTAGCCTTTATATAAAAAAGCGCCCAGTTTTTGGCCTTGTTTAAGCCTGGGGATATACACATTGCGGATAATACACGAAGGTTTTTTGGGATTAACCCCTTTTAAAGTTTCCGGATTAATAATGTGAATGCCGGTAAAAAAAGTGTGAAGGGTTTTGTAATTTGAGGCCGGACGTTCTAGTACAGAAATAATTTCTTTTTTTGAATTTACATACAGCGTACCCAGCTTTTTAGAGAGAGGGCTTTCAATTAAACACAGTGTTGCCATCGTCTTTTTCTTCTGATGGGCTTTCCACATTTTTTTAAGCGGGACATCATGAATAATGTCGCCGTTTAAAACAAAAAAAGGTTTTTTGTTTTTAAACAAAAGACTCGCTTTTTTAATGCCACCGCCGGTGCCTAATATTTTTGGCTCGTACGAATATCTGATTTTTAGCCCCAGCTTTTTGCCATCACCCAAATAATCTTCAATTTGTTTTCCTAAATAATGCAGGTTAATGACAATATCTTTAATGCCGTTTTTTTTCAGCAATAGGAGATTGTAAACAATGAGTGGAACACCATTAACCGGGATAAGTGGTTTAGGAGTTGTGTTGGTAAGCGGTTTTAAACGGGTGCCAAAACCGGCAGCCAGAACGATAGCTTGCATTAGGCGAACTCCGGTAAATATTTTTGAAGGATAACGGCTATTTCTTTATAATCGGGCACGCGTTCCAACGCGGCTTTTACATAAGCTAGCGAACTTGGTACATGCACTAAAAAGTTTGGGTTTTTGCGTACGGTTTTAATAAATTGAAACCGGCCGGCATCTTTTAGTTTGCGCTGGATAGTGAGGAGATCAAAATCACGTTCCAGTTTTTGCTGTTGGTTGTAATAAGGGTGAATGGGTTTTAAGTTTTTTAAATAACTTTGCTGGATGGCGCGGATTTGATCTAAATTAAGAGCAATATATGAGTCGCGCAAGAGGGCTACTAAATCGTAAACCACGGGGCCTATTAAAGCATCCTGAAAATCTATCAATCTAAAATTATATTCGTGCACCATAATGTTGCGGCTTTGAAAATCGCGGTGCGTAAAACCGTAGGGTAATTTGGTAATTTCGCCTACCAATTTTTTGCCCAAATCAATCAGTTTGTATTTGTCACCAGTAGCAATTGGTTTTCCCAGGCGATCGTCCAGCCCATATTCCAAAAAGTGGTTAAACTCCCAAAATAACAGGTCTTCATCAAATTTACGGCTATAGGCAATGCAGGCGTCATTTGGGCTGGCTAAGGTTTTATGCTGCATGTCGGCCAAAACTTCGGCGCATTTGCTGTAAAAAAATAACAGCATCTCGTTATTGGAATTTTTAATCGCCATTTCAAGAGTGCGGTCGCCCAAGTCTTCTAAAATAAGAATGCCATCATTTGCCGAATAGGCATAAATTTCGGGCACGGGGATTTCCAAATTTTTTAAATATTTTTGAATATTAATAAAGGGGTATTCGTCGATTTGTTTGGTGGTTTTAGTGATTTCCTCAGCAGGGCTTGAGAAGCCCTGTGGCAATTTCATGATGATGAGCGTTGTGCCGTTATCAAAAGTAAGCCGATAGTAAAGACGCAGGCTTGCTTCGCCAGCTAATTGTGTGAGACGAAAAGGGCCGTCGGGGATTTTATTTTGTGATTTGAGAAGTTGGTGAATGATGTTTTCCATTTTGGTCACATTGTATGTGAGAACGCTTTTTTTACAATCATTTTATCGATTCCCAAAGTTTCAATATCAGCTTCGGTGAGTTTAGCATTACTTTGTCCATCCGGTGACAGGATTAAGAGTTTATCCCGATGGATATAAATCTGTTTTTCGTCTTTTTTAAACGTGATGACAATATCATCCATGCCTTTCCAGCTAAACGAATCATTCCAGTGTTTTTCAAATTCATCCCAGACGGTGGGGGTATCACTAAAAGCATAGCGAAATTTGGTTTTAAGTTTGTCTACCGTATGTACTTTAAAAATGTTTTCGCTCCAGGCTATTTCGAGCGTGTTAAAACCTTGATTGTGACGCGTTATTTCTAGCTTCGACAAAGGAAGAGGGTGGTTGAGCAAAAAACCGGGGTCCACAAGATAAGCCTGTTTGTCTAAAAGAACGATGAGTGCGCAATGCGTGTTGTTGCCGTAGGTGCGGTGGCCCATGACCGGGTAAGAGATAAATCCGCTTGTATGGAGGATATGATACAAAAAATAAGTAAGAGCAAAGCAGGTGCCGCCTGTTCCTTTTGATAAAAAATCATCCCACACTTGTGGTGGAAAACGGAGCGGGCGTGTGGTGAGGGTGTTGTGCTCTTTGTGGGCGATGATTTTAGTAAGATTCTCGTAGGGTAAATGGCTATAGGCCTTGGTGATTTGCTCCAATAAAACTTGGTCCGGTTTGCGAGCGGCGATTTTAAAATGATTTAAAAAAGTATCGGCCGTGGGTTTAAAGGAGAGGCTATCCAGCATGATTTTCTTGACCTAGCATGGAGACAGGAATAATACCATCCTATGATTAAAGAAAAAGAAAAGGCTCCAGCGTTTACACTTAAAAATCAAAATGGAGTAGAGGTGTCGCTGAAAGATTTTAAAGGGAAAACCGTTGTGCTCTACTTCTATCCTAAAGATTCAACGCCCGGTTGTACCACCGAGGCCTGTGACTTTAACGATAACCTGGCCCGCATTAAAAAGAAAAATACCGTGGTGTTGGGTGTGAGCTTTGATTCTGAAAAGTCCCATCAAAAGTTTATTGATAAGCACTCCCTTGGTTTTGATCTCTTGGTCGACGATTCTAAAGAAGTGGCCAAAGCTTACGGTGTTTATCAGAAGAAAAAATTTATGGGCCGCGAGTTTATGGGTATTGTGCGCTCTACCTTTATTATTGATGGTAAAGGGATAGTTCAAAAAGTTTTTTCGCCGGTTTCAGTGAAGGGCCATGTCAATGAAGTGATGAGTGTTTTGTAAGAATAGAGTGTTCAGCCAGAGGCTGATCCGCCTTTGGCGGAAAAAGGGCATGTGGATGAAGTGCTTGAGCTGATTTAGATCATATTGATTGACATTGAAAAAAAGCGTGGCACACTCGGTTCAAATTTTTTAAGGAGGATTTTTATGCAACTTGCTATTGCTTCTCAGGAAGGTATATTTTTTGTTTTACGTTGGATACACTTCTTTGCCGGCGTAACCTGGATTGGTCTTTTATATTATTTCAATTTTATTCAAGGTGAATTTTTTAAAGAAATTGAGCCTGCTGTTAAAGGGGTGGCTGTTCAAAAACTGGTTCCCCGGGCTTTATTGTGGTTCCGTTGGGCCGCAATGTGGACATTTATTTCGGGCTGGTCGTTACTGATTGGTACTGTGCATACGGGTGTTCCTCTTGCTTCCTCATGGGGAATTTGGATTTTAACCGGTGCCACTTTGGGAACTTTTATGTGGGCTAACGTTTGGTTTGTGATTTGGCCTAACCAAAAGAAAGTAATTGCCGGAGCTCCTGATGCCGCCGCTGCTGGTGCTAAAGCCTTACTGGCTTCGCGCACTAACGTATTATTTTCAATCCCCATGCTTTTTTTAATGGGTGCTGCTCGTCATTTAACTTTGGCTCGTGATTTTGCCGCTGTGAACTTTACAATTGTTATTGGTGTTATCGGTGCTGTTATCTTGTTGCTTGAAGTGAATGCCCTTAAAGGTAAGCTTGGACCTTTAACCACAGTAAAGGGTGTTGTTCACTGTGGTGTGGCTTTAGCGGCTGTGTTGTATCTTTTAATTGAGATCACCACACGGACGATGTAAATTTTATTGGTAGGGGCGCATCCGCCAAAGGCGGACGCCCCTACGAATCAATGCGGTTTTTTATTCTCTCATTTTGTCTTTTTCTTCTTTCTTGTTCTTCCAATAATTCTCAAATTAGTTCCGATGTTAGCCCGCTGTATACAAAGGGGAAATCGGTTTACATGGCCAATTGTGCGGTTTGCCATAATCCTAATCCCAAATTAGATGGCTCGTTGGGCCCGGCTGTTTTTGGTTCTTCTAAAGAATTAGTAACAGCTAGGGTCATGCATGCGCAGTATCCAGAAGGGTATAAACCTAAAAGAGAGAGTAAGCTGATGCAGGCTTTGCCGCATGTTGAAAAAGATATTGAAGCTTTGGTGGAGTTTTTAAATAGGTGAAGAGTGCTTCTTTTTCCCCTCCTTTGTAAGGAGGGGATAGGGGAGGTAGTAGGGTGTGTTGAAGGAATGAAGAAGCTACCCCCTGTAGTCCCCCTTACAAAGGGGGACGAACAATACTGATGAAAAAAACTGAAACAAATATTCGAAAGGAAAAATATGAAGAGTCACGAAGTTGATTACCAAATTGTTGGCGATGACATGCAGCTTGTAGAAGTAGAGCTTGATCCTAATGAAACGGTGATAGCGGAAGCCGGGGCCATGAATTACATGGAGAGCGGAATTAATTTTGAAGCCAAAATGGGTGATGGGAGTGCCGCTAATGAAGGCTTTATGTCCAAGTTGTTAAATGTTGGTAAGCGCGTGCTGACAGGCGAATCTTTATTTCTTACTCACTTTACCAATAAAGGTGAAGGCAAAAAGAAGGTGGCTTTTGCGTCGCCGTTTCCGGGAAAAATTATTCCATTAAATTTAGGTCAAATTGGCGGCGAGATTATTTGCCAGAAGGATTCGTTTTTAGCGGCTGCTTTGGGAACTAATTTGAGCATTGCCTTTACCAAACGTTTGGGGGCCGGTTTTTTTGGTGGCGAAGGTTTTATTTTGCAGCGTTTAAAAGGTGACGGCATGGTGTTTGTGCATGCCTGCGGCACCATCATTAAAAAGGAATTAAAGGGTGAAACGCTGCGTCTTGATACCGGTTGTTTGGTAGCGATGACACCCGGAATTGATTACAATATTGAACGTGCGGGTAGTTTAAAATCGATGTTCTTTGGTGGCGAAGGTCTTTTTCTTACAACGCTCTCTGGCACCGGAACCGTATGGCTCCAGAGTTTGCCGTTCTCGCGTCTTGCCGATCGTATCTTGGCCAACGCACCGTCAGTTGGTGGTAAACAGCAGGGCGAAGGTGGTGCCTTGGGTGCTTTGGGGCGTTTGTTGGATGGGAATTAGATATCCATAAAAATAGCCATAAATATCCATATTTTTAGTGATATGGTATATTATATGGTATATTTTATGGACATATCATGAAATATAGCATATTATATGGTATATTTTATGAGGTATTTACTTCAATCTGCTCTTGTTCCCGAAGCCTTAAAGCTCATCCAGAAAATCATGGCTTTTCATGGCCGCTTTTTGGCCTTAGCTGATACTCAAAAAGAAATTTATGCTGATTTACAACACACGGTGATCATTACATCGGCCGGTGCTTCTACACGTATTGAAGGATCCAAGTTATCGGATGAAGAAATTATCAAACGACTTTCAGGATTAAAAATTACAAAAATTAGAGACCGAGATGAAGCGGAAGTTGCAGGTTATATTGACTGTAAAAAATATATTTTTGATAACTACCAGCATTTGGAAATTACCGAACATACCATTCGTTCGCTTCATCAAATGATGATGGTGTATTTGCCTCACGAAATATTACCTCCCAGTCAACGTGGAGCTTATAAAAATATTACCAATTCGGTTGTGCGGAAAGATTATTTAACAGGGGAGGAAGAGGTTGTTTTTGAAACCATGCCGCCTGGCCCGCAAACCGATGTAGCCATGCAGGAATTAATCGTCGATTATCAGCGCTTTATTGCCGACCCAAATTATTCCGATTTAGAAGTGATTGCGGCTTTTATTATTAAATATCTGGCGATTCATCCTTTTAGGGATGGTAATGGCAGAACTAGCCGTTTGTTAACTGATTTGTTATTACTGAAGAGGGGATATACTTTTTGTATGTACGCTTCGCATGAAAAAGTCATCGAAAACAATAAAGCCCAATATTATGTGGCTCTTCGGCAAACTCAAGGTACTCTTAAAACCACATCTGATATTAATCCTTGGTTGGTTTATTTTTTAAAGATACTCGAAGAACAAACACGCGTTTTGGATGTAAAGCTGGCTCCTAAACAGCGGGGTACATTTACTGTATTGGAACAAAGGGTTTTTGATGTGATTTGTCTTCACCAGCCTGCAACAATCGGATTTTTAGAAAGAGAAACAGGAATAAAGCGCGTAACGCTTAAGAGTATCCTGTCGCGTTTGCAAGAAAAGGGTGTGTTGGTGATGGAAGGTGAAAGAAAGGGAAGTGTTTATCGTCTTAAAAATTAACGTAATCCTTCCAACTCTTCCCAAACCTTCCCAATTAATTCTTCCAGCATCTTTTTAGAAAAATCAAACTTGAGCCCCGCTTCTTTAAAAAGCTCTGGTAAGGCTTTTGTGCCACCAAAGCTTAAGCCTTTTAAGTAAGCGTCAATCGCTTTTACTTTATCCTTTTTATAATTAAGCCACACCTGCAGTGCGCCAATTTGTGCCATGCCGTATTCTACATAATAAAAGGGGACATGAAAAAGATGCAGTACGCGGTGCCAGTAGGCATCACGGTTTTTTTCGTAACCGCTCCAATCTACATCTGTGCCCACAAAACGCAGCCAGATACTTTGCCATTCTTTTAAGCGTTCGGCTTCGGTGTGGCCGGGGTGCGTGTAAATCCAGTGCTGAAAATAATCGATCATAGCCATGCGTGGAAAGAAGCGTATGATGCCTTCGAGTAATTTCTTTTTGGCGCGTTTTACTTCATCGGCCGTGTAAAACACATCCAGATAATCAGCGCCCAAAAGCTCCATGCTCATGCTGGCTACCTCGCAAAATTCCATAGGTGCATGACGCAGAAAAATGGGAATCGAGAGAGGTGTTACCAAGGTGTGAAACGCATGCCCCGATTCGTGCAACAGTGTTTCTACATCACGTTGAACCCCGGCGGCATTCATAAAAATAAAAGGCTCGCCGCATTCGTCTAGAGAAACCTGATACCCACCCGGTTGTTTGGCCATGCGGCTATCTAAATCTAAATTATTTTGCTTTTCGAGGGTGGTGTAGAGGGCCGAGAGAGGAGGGGCTATTTTTTTAAACACTTCACCTGTTTTTTTAATAAAGAGGGGGATGTTTTTAGGATCAAACGGTTTTAGCGGTGTAGACGCATCCGGGTCCACGGCCATATCCCAGGGTTTTAATTTATCGACACCAAGTTTCTTTTTATGTTCTTCGTTTAGTTTTTTAATGTAGGGTGTACACACGGCTTCAATGCTTTCAGCAAATTCCAGGCAATTTTCGGGTGTGTAATCAAAGCGTTCCATTTCTTGCCATACGTAATCGCGATAGTTGGAACATTTTGAGTTTTTGGCCATTTGTTCTCTGAGATTTACCAGCTTGTCAAAAACGGCTTCGGTTTCTTGTGTTTTTTCCAGGCGAATTTTTTCGGCTAGTTCCCATACTTCTTTACGAACTGCGCGATTGTTGTCTTCCATAAAGGGTTGCAGTTGTTGCAAGGTATAAGTTTTGCCCTTGTAGGTGGCTGTAAAGGCTCCGCATATTTTATCGTACTCGTTAATAAGATTGGTTTCATCTACCTCAAGCGGTAGGTTTTTTTCGCTGTAGAGTTTAATAGAAACTTCCCATTTCTTTTTAATGAGCGTTAAGTTGGAAGTGGGGTTTTGGAGTCGGTTTAAGGCTTCCACAAACTTTTTTTCCATCTCATTAAAGAGTGGCTTAGTATTTTGCTCTACATGCTCTACAAAATGCATGTAGGCGTCTTCCACAACTTTATCTTCCGTATTGCAGCTTTTTTTAACGTACAGGCGGTTAGAGTATTCCGACAAAATGGCGTTTAATTCAGAGCATTGATCAATCCAGCTATCTACCTGGGCCAAGCTTTCAAGTGGAGTTTTCACTAATTCTTCTAAATAGGGTTTTATCTTGTTAAAATCATCCGGAATCAGGTTTGGGGGGTAGTATTTACGGGCTGTTTTCATACCCCTATTTTGCACAAATTATTTTGTGAATACAATCATTTATGTTATTGTGACCGCTCATGGCAGAAGATGAAAAAAATCCGGGAGGGGAAACCGGGGAGCATACTGATGGCCATATCGAACTAGATATGGATTCCACCCGTATGGATATCAAAATGCCTCCGGTTTCAACTGATTCTACCCGCACCTCTATTCGCGTAGATATTGGCCGTGAAAATACAATTGATCAGCCTATAAAACCTCAAAAAAATTTAATGGCCGATTTAAAACAGGCCTTTTCTGTGTTGTGGTCAAAAGCATCCAGTCGTCTTCCGGCTAAAAAAACAAGCTCGTTTAAAACCAATACTTCTCGGTCAAAAATTACGCCTTTAACCTTGGTTTGGATGCCTCACCCCGATTTCCCTTTATTTCATAAAATCACTTTTTATTTGTCGCGTCTTGTTATTTTAATGGTGGGCTCTTTGCTATTTTATTTTCAGACTGCCTCTACCATCCATTATTTTTCAAATCCCCTTTATTACAAATGGGTTTTTTTGCTGGTTCTTGTTCTTACACTGGGTTTGGCAATAACCCTTTTGCTGGCTAAAAAAAGCCCGGCCTGGTTTGTGTGTTTGCCTTTTGTGGGTTTGGGGCTTCATATTTTTATTCACCTTTATTTTTTTCGTATTTTTGAAACCGGTTTATTTGAATTTAAAGGCCAAAATTTTCCTCAACTTTTATCTTTGTTTTGGGCTGCTGTTGGCCTGTTTGAATTAGCTTTAATTATTTTTGTATATCCTAAAAGCCGTGTGGGTAAAACAATACTGGCTCTTTTTGCAGCTCTTGTTTTTTCGGAAGTTTTTTATTTAGCGTTTCACCAGGTGCCTATAGAAACGGCCTGGCAGGGTTTAGGTTTTTTTGCAAATTTTCCGTATCTTTTTATCCGACCCATTTTTCTGATGTTGCATGTTATTTTCCCGCTTTTCTTTTTTGTATCGCTTGCATCGCTTACCATGAATCGCCGTGATAAACGCTTGGCGGCCTGGATTTCTGCTAATTTGCTGGTTGTGGTGATAATGGGAGTTTTGGGTCTAATTACTTTATCTAAAAGCCGTGTGCCTGGCTTGCTAAGCCTAGTACTTCAAAACCCGCCATTTGTTGGTATTAGCGAAGTAGAAGACGAGGGAGTAAAATTGGCAATTGCCACCTCTAATTACGATTCCATGAAAAACAAGGATGATGTTGATCGTCTTAAAATAAAAATGACGCCTTTTGATCCGACAAAATATAAGTTTCCTAAACCGGTAACAGAGGCTTTTTTTGTAAGTGCCGAAGACCAGTTGGGGACGCCCGTTTATTTTTTAGAGCGCTCCGATTTTATTTTAAAGGTTGGTGGTGAAAAAATAACTCAATGGTATTTTAGTGATGCTCCAAGCCCTCTTAATGCCGAGGGTGAGAAAGAATGGGGTTATGTAGCCGGTTTTAACAAGCCTGCTCTTATGCCCCGCATTAAGGTTACAAGCGTCAATGATAAAAACGAAATTGATGTAACCAAACCCATTAGCTTTGAAAAAATAACAGGGAGTGTTCCTCTTAAAAGTTACGAAATAAAAATAGACGAAACGGGTGTAGACAGTAAAGATTGGAACGGTGATGCTCCGGCCAATGTGGCGTGGCCAATAGTTACTCCTGGTGATCACACGCTTGTTATTAGGGCTCTTTCCGATTCGGGAGCCGAAAGCGTGTTGAGTTATGATTTTCATGTAGAGGCTACCCAGCCCTTGGTAGTAAAAGCCCCCTTTGTAAACGATTTTTTTGGTTCCACTCTTGATGTTGCTTTAGATGTTATTGATCCTGCCTTGTTTGATAAAATAGAGCTTCAGCTTGATGATAAGCCGTTTTACGAAATTAAAAATGCTCCTTATATTGCGTCTATCAGCACTGTACAAATTCCTGATGGTGCTCATACGCTTAAGGTTATAGCGCATCTTCTTACCCCGGGTGGCAGCCTGCACCCCAACGATTTACAAAAAATTATTCCGCTTACCAAAGGCAATGTTCCTCAAATTAAATTTATAAGTCCTAGTTTGGGCGAATATGTGGGTAATACTTTTAAAGCGAAAGTGGATACTGTGGATGCGGTAGACACAATAGAATTGTTGATTAACGGTGTATCGGCTCAAAAAATATCGCAGGCACCTTATGAGTTTAACGTGACTCTTCCTGAAATAGATAACACGCAACAGGTGACGCGTCATTTATTAACAGCAGTGCTTAAGACAAAAGATGGTCGTCAGGTTTCGGAATGGTTAAGTGTAGAGGCGGGCTTAGGGCAAATAGAGGCTAAGGGCCAAGTGGGTGGTTTAAATAAAGTAGTTTTTGTGATTGATGCCAGTGTGAGTAACTGGGATGTATGGGATGGTAAGCAAAAGTGGGATCACACGCGTCAAATTTTTAGGAGCCCCAGTCTTCAGGCTAAACTTAAAGATGCGCAAGTGGGTGTTGTGATGTTTGGCGGGCAATCATCTTTTTCGCAAAATAACTGTAAAGATGCCGATTGGGTTATTCCTTTTGATGACTTTAAGAAAACCACTTTTTATACATTTGCCAATAAACTAAAGCCAAAAGGTGTATCGGCCTTGTATGCCGGCCTTGCTAAGGCTGTTGCCGAAAAACCACAAAAAATTATTGTGATTACTGATGGTGGAGATTCGTGTGCCGTAAAGCCACCGGCAACTCTTACCAGTGCTCTTGCTAAAAATAAAACTGCCCTTGATATTGTGCTTTTGGGCGATGCCGGCGATGCGCTTACCAAATTGCTGGGCGATTTTGTGCATGAAACGGGAGGCGAGCTTGTTGTTCCTGAAAAAATAGAAGGCTTAAACGAAAAAGTAACGGCTTTGTTATCGGCCAATTACGAGGTGTATCAGGGAGAAAATTTAGTGTTAAGAAGTCCTATTAACGGAACCCCTCAAAACATCAAGCAGGGTGATTATACTCTACGTTTATCGGCAGGCTTATCGTTAGACCCCATGGCGGTATCGGTTAAAAATGGCTTGAAGACCAAAATTAACCTCCGAAAAGAAGGCGAGGCTATCAAAGCCGAAACCAAAACAGAAACAATTCAAGCCCCAGCTCCTGTTTTTGATAATCCTCAGGCTGGAACTCTCGGCCACTAGAAAAGAAAAATTTAAAGTAAGCCAAGCTGTTTTTGCCGCCATGCTTTCGGTAAAGTCCGCCACAATTCGTGTTTGGGAACAAGGCCTTAAAAGACCGTCGGACGCCGCTAGCAGGCTTATTCAAATCATCACAGTTGTGCCGAATGAATTTGAAAAGTTGAGCCTGCAAGCGGGGTAAAATTTACGTCGCTTTGGAATAGCTTCTATTATTGTTGACCTTGTCTTGTTCAATCAAAAGCGCTTTTAATGCTTCAAATCTCTGATTGCTTAAAGGGGGTAGATTCTTAATGTCTGTGGAAGTTCCATAAGTGGTACCGGCATTAGATGCACGCACCGATGTATGTACGGAGCCTGCTGAGAAATGCAACGCGATATTATTCCACCAGCCATTGGCGTTCGTATATGTGGGCCCATCCACCTGAATATCACCCGTCCTGGTTATATAAATATCGGAACACTCAGGTAAGTGAAGGGGGTTTAATGGGTCAGAGGCGTCTAATATTTCATTAGCCTTTTCAGTTATTTGGCAAGCATCTTGCGCTGGCTGTCTGGCTGGCTCGTTTGTTACGTGTCTTGGCATAGTATCTCCTAAACTTGTGGTTTTTCTTTGTGAATCCATTCACAAAAAAAGTACCGTTTATTCTTAAATTAGGTTATCGTTCATCCTTCCACTAAAAATGCTATCAAAAATGGCTCAAATGCAGAAACTGCACTCAAGTTGTTATCGGTGTTTTTTTTTAGGGGGAACACTTATATAAGAGGATTCAGGGTTTTAATCTCTTGAAATCTGGAAAAGTCCCGATCACAACTCCACAGGATATTAACTCCATGAGCTTTGCATACAGCGGCGATGCGGGCATCGTGAATACGGGGGCCGGTGACGTGAGAGGCTTTTAGAGTATCACGCAAGACGGGCCATTGATCGGTTTGGGATTCGCTAATGAGCTCAAGGGTGGGGCATTCAAGCCAGGCTTCAACTTGATTGATGGCTTCATTCAAGGAAGAGGGTGGGGAATAAATCCGCGGATGAGTAGTAATTGATAAAAACTCATACAAGCACGCCCAGGGGATGACCCAACGCTCGCCGCTTGAGGCGAGCTCTTGTAATTTCTCACTCGCTTTAGAATAAAAAGGAGAATCCTTCCGGTGGCAATAAACTAAGATGTTGGTATCGACTGCAATCAACCGCCCCGTCCTTCATAGGCGAGGCTTTTAATGGTATCCCAATCTCCCTCTTTTATCCCTGCCGCTAGCCCTTTCCCCCTTACGGACGCATTTCTAAACTTGAAGGTATGGGGAGCTTTCTTTTTATTGGTTCCTAAAAAGATTCTTAAGGATTCTTCAACAACACTTCGTAAAGTAAGGCCTTTTTCGGCCATGTAACGCTTGGTTTGTTTAAGAAGAGGGTCAGATATCTCAATAGTCGTTTTCATACATAAATATGTATCATAGAACCCATATTTATGTAAATAGTGATTTTGAGGTGAAGATTAGTCAGGCCGCCTTGGAATAAGCTAGTTTCAGCGGTTTTCCCAGACTTTTTCCTTTTTTAATGACGAGATGAATACGCGTTAAATGATCCGGGTTTAAACGTTTGGGGATATATAGCGCTTCGTTATAAGGGACAAAAACCCAGAGGTGAATGAGGCTAGCTTCGATGGCTTCCAAGGTGTGTTCTAGCTCCAATAATTCTTCTAACGTATGGCTCTTATTTTCGAACTCGTGGAGCACATGCTCTAAATAATTGGATAAATAGGTAAGAAGCCGGCTTCTGTAAGCCGAGGCTTTTACATGCTTTAAATGGCGGGTAGCCATCTGTTTTAACGAAGCGTGGTTAAGCCGAAGCTGCATATTCTTTAACTTTAAAGGAATGGAAATAAATTACAAGACTTGATAAACATTTTTAGATATGCATAGTGACGCAAGGCATTAAAGTCTTGGTGCCATTATAACTATCAGTTTCAAATACTTATGACAGAAGAAAACGAGTACATCCAAAACCGCCTGGCCAAAGCAGCCAAGCTTCGTGAAAAAGGCCTTAATCCTTATCCCTCCGGCATTAAACCTACTGCTCTTGCCGCCGATTTAAAAAAGAGATTTGATTCTTTTGATTTGGCAGCCCTTGAAACGGTAGCCGAAGAGTTTTCTATTGCTGGTCGTATTGTAGCTCGTCGCTCTTTTGGAAAAGCTGGCTTTTTAAAGCTGCGTGATCGCTCCGGCGATCTTCAGGTATTTTGCCAAAAAGATGGATTTACTCCGGCCGAATTTGAACTTTATCAAGATGTCGATATCGGCGATTTTGTGCTTGTGACAGGCAAAATGTTTCGTACCAAAACAAACGAACTCACGCTTAAAGCGCACAATTTTAGTTTGGTGACTAAAAGCATCCAAACACTCCCCGAAAAATGGCATGGTTTAACCGATGTAGAAACGCGCTATCGCCAACGCTATGTGGATCTCATCGCCAACCCCGAAGTGCGTGATGTTTTTATCAAGCGCTCCACCATTGTGCGTGAAATCCGCCGCTTTTTAGAAGACCGCAATTTTTTAGAAGTGGAAACACCCATGATGCATCCTATTCCGGGTGGGGCTACCGCGCGCCCATTTATCACGCATCATAATACGCTGGATGTTGATTTGTATCTCCGTATTGCACCTGAGCTATATCTTAAACGCTTGGTGGTGGGTGGTATTGAACGCGTGTTTGAAATTAACCGCAATTTCCGTAACGAAGGTATTTCTATTCAGCATAATCCCGAATTTACCATGCTGGAGTTTTACATGAGCTATGCCACGTATGATGATTTGATGAAGCTCACTGAAGAAATGCTCTCCGAATTAGCGGTGAAAGTCACCGGCAGCGATACCGTTAATTATCAAGACACACCCATTAGTTTTAAAGCGCCGTTCCGTCGTCTCTCCATCCACGATTCATTGGTAGAAGAAGCGAGTTTAGATGGTTCCAAATTAAACGACCGTGATTATCTCATTAGTGTTTTGGAAAAACATAAAATCAAACACGATGCCAAAAAAATGGGGGCAGGAGCTATGCAAACTCTTTTGTTTGAAGAGTTGGTAGAAAAGAAGCTCATTCAACCCACCTTTATTACAGGTTTCCCTACCGAGGTTAGCCCCTTGGCGCGTCGCAACGATCAAAACCCGGATGTTACCGATCGTTTTGAGCTTTATATTTACGGCCGCGAAATTGCCAATGCCTTTACCGAATTAAATGATCCCATAGATCAGAAAGAACGTTTTTTAAAACAGGTAGAAAGTCGCGAGGGTGGTAACGACGAAGCTATGTTTTTTGATGCCGACTATATTTGTGCGTTGGAATATGGGATGCCACCCACGGCTGGCCAGGGAATTGGTATTGATCGTTTAGTAATGCTTTTAACCAATTCGGCATCTATACGTGATGTGATTTTGTTCCCGCAGCTTAGATCGGGTGGATAGTGGATAGTGAATAGTGGATGGAAAAATTTTCTGTAACCATCCACCATCCACCATTCACCATTCACTTCTTTTTTTGTCCCTCGAATCCTTTATAGCTCGCCGCTTTTTTAACTCCCAAAAAAAATCGGGTTTGGTGTTGGTATTGGCGCTTGTAGCCTTAATAGGGAGTACCTTATCGGTTTTTTCTGTTTTATCAATCCATGCTGTGATGAACGGTTTTTCTCATCATCTGCGCGAGGCTATCATTGGTTTTAAAGCGCCTCTTACCATTAAAAATATTGTCGACCAAACCGAAATGGAAGAGGTTAAGAAAATAGTGATGTCTCAAGGAGTGTCTATTTTGCGTACAACAGAGGTATTGGAGTTTGATGGTATTTTAGAAACTGGTGATGGCGATACGGCTGGTGTGCGTTTTAGAGGCGGGTTGCCTGAGGCTAATAACAAATTAACCGTCGATTTTTTTGAACCCTATACACAGGCCGATATAGAAAAAGATCAGGAAAACTGGATTTTACTGGGAGAAGATTTGTTTTCACGCGTTAACCTATTGCCTGATGCCGGAAATGGTGTAAAAATTACATTCCCCTTTGCCGAAATAGGCCCCACGGGCGAGATGGAGCCTAAGCAAAAAATTATGACCGTGTTTGGTACGTTTAAATCGGGATATTACGATTTTGATACGCAATATGGCATCATGTCGGTTAACAATCTCAAGGTTTTTACGCAAAACTCGCAAGCTTTGCGCACCTTAGCCGTGTATATAAATCCCGAGCAGGCCGATGGTCTAAAATTAAAACTAGAAGCTTTGTTGCCAAATCAAAAAATTTCTACCTGGACTGAAGATAATCAAAAATTATTTCAGGCATTAAAACTGGAAAAAATGGGCATGTTTCTCCTTTTGTTTTTGGTCATTATTGTAGCCAGTTTTAATATTTTGGGTCTTATTGGCCTATTTGCTGTGCGTAAATTATCCGATCTTTCTGTTTTGTTTGCTCTTGGGTTTACACGTAAGCGTATGGCACGTATTTTTTCAATCATAAGTATTGCCTTGGGTTTAACGGGAACGCTTTTAGGAATGGGATTGGCATTACTATTTTTAAATTATGTTCGTCATCATCCTGTGGTTTTACCTAGTGCCTATGCTGTAGAAACGTTACCGGTGCTGATTGATTACCGTCTTTTTATGGCCATGTTATTTGCGGGCCCGCTTATTACTTATGTGGCTGGCATGGTGCCGCTTGGTTTGGTACGGAGTTTTAGTCCGCTTGAAATTTTAAGAAAGTTTGAATCATGAAAAATGTTTTTGCCAAACGCGTTTTATTATCGGCCGGAGAGGGCAGTGTTTCGCGTACCATCAGCTGGGTGGCGTTATTGGGTATTGCCTTTGGCGTGGCCACAGCTCTTGTTACGCTTTCGGTAATTGGCGGGTTTCAAAAAATTTATGAGCAATCCATTTTGGGTTTTAATGCACATTTGGTTTTGCTGCACGATGGATCGGACGATGCGCGTACAGTTTTGCCTTTACTCGATCAGTTGAAGGTATCTAACGACGATATTGCGTATTGGAAACGGCATAAAGATTTTTGGAGTATTATGGATATGCTGGGAATAGATACCAATGAACGGATGCGCAAACTGGCTGGTGCGGGTGTTACGGGCATTACACCTTTTATTTTTAGGGAAGGTCTGGGAGTTTTTAACGATGGTTTGGGTACGGTTATTTTAAAAGCGGTTGACCCGAGGGCTATTCATGACCTTTACCCATTGCGTTATCATTATTTTGGGAATTCAACTTTGGATTTACCACCGCAAAAAGGGTTTATCCCGGTACTTTTGGGAAAAAAAATGTTAGAGCGACTTTCTCCCGATTTTGGTCAAGCAAACACTTCTTTTAAAATGATTATTCCCAATGCTGCGGTTCAAAACCCATCGCTTAAACAATTATCGCAAACGGTTACGGTAGTGGGCACATTTGAATCGGGGCTTTATGAATTTGACTCTCAATTTGTGTTAACCGGTATTGATGACCTGCAGGTTTTGTTTAACGAAAAAATTCCCTATAGCGGTTTTGAGCTTATATTAGATGATCCTTCCAAAGCGCCCATGATGGCTCGTACCCTGCAAGATATGCTGCCATATTCGTTTCAGGCTATTGCGTGGGATGAATTAAACGAGGCTTTGTTTAAGGCCATGCAGCTTGAAAAACGTTTGTTTTTTGTGATGATGGGAATTATTTTACTGATTGCCTCTTTTAACATTATTGGAGTGTTGGTGATTTTGTCTATTAAAGTGTTTCCGCAGTTATCGTTATTAAGGGCGTTGGGAGCGTGTAAAAAAGATGTTGGCCGTATTTTAGCACGCGTAGGTTTGTTTATAGGCTTGGGTGGTTTTGTGGTGGGGGCATTTATAGCGCTCATTCTTTTAGAAGGCTTAAAATATTTTCACTTTATTAAACTGGATCCTAAAATTTATTTTGTAGAAACTTTACCGGTAACGTATTCGCCGGTTTTATGGGCTGCAGTTTTTGCATTGTGTATGGTGATTGTGTTGGGTGTTTCCACTCTGGTTGCCACCATTTTAAATAAAAAGGGATCGCTTGTGGAAGGGATGCGTTTTGTATGAGTCTTTTTAAAGTTAATAATCTTACCAAACGATACACTACCGATAATATTCCCTTTGAAGCTTTGCGTGATGTGAGTGTGACGCTTGAAGCTGAAAAAACCTATGCCATTTTAGGACCGTCGGGAGCAGGTAAGTCAACTTTGTTGCATATTTTGGGAACGCTCGACACCCCAACTAGCGGTGAAGTTTACTTTGAAAACATGCAGTTAAGTGCTTTATCTGAAGAAGAACTTTCTGTCTTTCGTAACAAAACAATTGGCTTTGTTTTTCAGTTTCATCATCTGTTGCCCGATTTTTCGGTTTTGGAAAATGTAGCTCTCCCGCTTTTAATAGGGGGTGTAAAAAAGACGCAGGCTCAAGACCGTGCCAAAAACTTTCTTGAAAAAGTAGGCCTTTCGGGTAAATACGCCAGACGTCCTTCCGAATTATCTGGTGGAGAAAAACAACGTGTGGCCATTGCCCGGGCTTTAGTTAATTCTCCTCGTGTGGTTTTGGCCGATGAACCTACCGGAAACCTGGATAGTGATATGGGACAAAAAGTTTTTGATTTACTTTTGGGCCTTAATGAGGAATTAAAGACTACTCTTGTAGTGGTAACGCATAACGAGGAACTGGCCTTAAGGTTAGATACTAAAATCCGGATTGTGGATGGGAAAATTGCGCAAATATATCAATAAGGTAAGTTTTTTTATTCTCTTCTTTTTTTCTTTTGGTGTGCTTGCCGCCGAAAAAATCGTGAACATCGATTTTAAGGGGCTGGCCAACACCGAAGAAAGCTATGTAAGAAGCCGCATCACGTCTACCGAGGGATCTTTTTATTCCCCCCGCACTGTTCAGGAAGATATTAAAGCTTTGTATAAAACTGGAATGTTTAGCGATGTATCGGCCGAACGTGAAAGTATTGCTGGTGGGGTGCGTTTAGTTTTTAATTTGCTGGAAACCGGCAGTATTGCGGCAGTTAAATTTTTAGGGAATAATAAAATAAAAGATAAAGCCCTAAAAAATGCTATTTCTATTCGTTCCGATTCTCCTATTGATGAAGCCCGCATTGCCGAATCGGAAGATGCTATTCGTAAATTATATGAAGATAAAGGGTTAACCTTAGCCGAAATTAGCCACCGCTTTGAACCTTTTGACACCGAAAAAAACGAACAGGTTTTAATTTTTGATATTAGCGAAAACAATAAAGTAAAAGTGCGTCGCATTTCGTTTGTTGGCAATAAGGTGTTTTCCGACAAAAAACTTGCCAAACAAATGTTAACAAAAGTGAAGGGGACTTTTTCGTTTTTATCGGGCTCTGGCAAGTTAAAGGATGAAAAAATTGAACACGATATTGAGCTGCTGCAAAATTTTTATTTGAATAACGGGTATATCAAGGCCAAGGTTGGAGACCCTCAAATTACTTTTACACGTGATAAAAAAGCTATCTACATTAACTTTCCTGTTCATGAAGGTGAACAATATAAGGTGGGCAATGTAGAAGTGGCTGGTGATATTATTACCACGCCTGAAGAATTAAAATCTAAGGTTACGGTTAAAAAAGGCGAAGTTTACAATAGCTCAAAAGCCCAAACCGATAGCCAGACCCTTTCCAATTTTTATGGCGATCAGGCCTATGCCTTTGCCAATATTTATCCTGCCTTAAATCCTGATGATTCCACTTTAACGGCCGACGTTATGTACAATATTCAAAAGGGCCCTAAAGTATATGTGGAGCGTATCGATATTAAAGGGAACACAATCACGCGTGATAAAGTTATTCGTCGTGAACTTTTGGTAAAAGAAAACGCTCCGCTTATTCGTAAAGATTTGGAAATGTCGCAGCGTCGTTTGTATCAGTTGGGGTATTTTGAAGATATTAAAGTTGATGTCCCGCGTGGTAGTCGTGACGATACAGTTATTTTGGAACTTACACTAAAAGAAAAACCTACCGGTTCTTTCAATATTGGAGCAGGATTCTCGTCCCTTGAAAGTTTTGTGTTTACCGGTTCTGTTCAAAAAGACAATTTTTTTGGTTACGGTATTAAAGGATCGGTTGCGGCTAACATTTCCAAGTTACGCCAAGAGTTTACGCTTTCTATGTCGGATCGTTACTTTTTAGATACACGTTGGTTGTTTTCGGCATCCCTCTATCGTTTCTCATCGGCTTTAAATCAAGATTTTGACCAACGGGCTACAGGCGGTTCTGTTACTTTTGGTCGCGAGCTTTTCCCATTTTTAGATGTGAATGTGGGTTACGAAATTGAAGATGTCTCTATCACTAATTTTTCGGCCGAGGTGCCCAAGTTTTTTCAGCGTAATGCTTCGGGATTAACATCAAGTTTGTTAGCCAGCATTGCCTACGACACGCGTGATAACAGGTTGATGACTTCAAAAGGTATGTATCATGCCGTAAGCGGCCAATATGCGGCTGATACTATTGGCAGTGAAAACGAATTTTATAAAGTGTCGGCTGAATCCCGTTTCTTTTTTAAATTGCCTCTTAAGGCTGTATTTAAAACAAGAGGGCAGTTTTCGTATATTAATTCTATCAACGATTCACCCGTGCCTCTTTTTGAACGTTTTTTTATGGGTGGTATTAATTCGCTACGCGGATACGATTTGTCGTCTGTAGGTCCAGAGTTACGGGTGCCTTCATCGGCAACAGGCAGTGATGGACGCTTTGTGTATGGTGGTAACCGTATGCTTCTTTTCAACAGCGAACTGGAACTTCCCATTTATGATCCTGCCGGTGTGCGTACTGTAATCTTTTTTGATTCTGGGCAGGCCTATGCCGAAAATGAGTCTATCGATCTCATGCGCTTGCGTAGTAACTATGGTGTGGGGTTACGCTGGAATTCGCCCTTTGGGCCTCTTCGTTTTGAATGGGGATTTCCCATCAATAAGCGAAAAGGGGATGCCTTTACCGTTTTCAATTTTTCCATTGGCCAAGCTTTTTAAAGTATAGCGACTAGAAATTATTATTATAAATTAATGAGCATTGTGTATTCGTTGCTGTATGAGTATTTTAGCTTGAACAAAGTTGGTAATTATTTTAAAAGTTCATCATATTTTTATAACTCTTTCTAAGGAGACGTCTCATGGGTTTGAATAAGATAATTTTGGCAGGGTTTGTAGCTTTTTCACTTTTTTCCTTTACAGCCCATGCTGAGGGGAAAGTGGCTGTAGTTAAATTGCAGGCGGCCTTAAACATGGTTAACGAAGGCAAGCGAGCCATGGCTTCTATTAAGTCGGAAATTGACGCCAAACAAAAAGAGTTAGACGGTCTTAAAACCACCATTAAAACTATGAGAGATGCTCTTGAAAAGGAACAGATGGTTCTTTCTAAAGATGCTCTTGAATCCAAAACTCAGGAAATTCAAACCAAGATGATGGAGTTGCAGCAAAAAGCCATGGATTACGATACAGCTTTAAAGAAAAAAGAATCCGATAATGTGGCTGCTATTTTGGGTAAACTTAAGTTAGCCGTTGCCGATCTTGCCAAAAAAGGCGGATACGATATGGTTTATGAAAATTCTGCCGATGTGATTTTGTATACCACCAACGCTGTGGATATTACCCAGGAATTGGTGGATGCTTACAATAAATCTAATAAGTAACCTTTTTCATGACAGATATTGAGCCTTCCATTTTGGAACTCATTTGTTGCCCCCAGTGTCGGGGTGATCTTCACTATACTAAAGAAAATGTTTTTGTATGTGTTAAATGCCTCGTGTGTTACCCATACGATGGTAAAACGCTGCGTTTAACACAAGCGCAAGCGCTTCCGCTCGATAAATCGGGAAAAATTTTAGAAAAAAGAAGTCTGGGTGTTCTTCAGGTGCAGCCTTCCTCGGGTGGTCCTTTTCAAGCGCGGCTTACTTTAGGTTCGTGCATGGTGGTTGGGCGTAAACTTGATGACCCGCATGAAACTTTGGTGTTTGATGCACACTTCAATATGGTGTTAGATGACAACACCAAAAAAATAGTTTCTAACTACATGGCTAAAGCAACAAAGGCCAAACCCGAAAAAAAAGCTTTTGATTCGCCTGGAAAGTTGGGGGCGTACGAACGACTCTCCGATTTGGTACTTACCGATCCCCTCGTATCGCGCCTTCATGCTATGCTTTTTTATGACGAGAAAGGGGTGGGGGTTTTAGATTTAGTAAGCCAAAACGGGACGTTTATTAATAATCAGGAAGTGGAAATGGGTTTAATGAAAGTAGGGGATGTGATGACGGTGGGTAAAACAACTATCACGCTGGCCTTTACGGCATAAGGAACACTATGTATTCAATGACAGGCATTGGCCGTGCAAGTGGTAAAATGGGAGGCGCCACGCTCCATATTGAAGTAAAATCGGTTAATCATAAATTTTGCGAAGTTTATACGCGTTTACCCTCTCGTTTGCAGATGTTTGATTTTGATATTAGCCAACTGGTTAAGGAAAAACTGACTCGTGGTAAAATTGATGTGTGGATGGGAGAGGAAAAAAGCGGATTTGATCAAAATGTAAGTTTAGAATCTCTTAAAAAATATCATGCGTTTTTAAAAAAACTAAAAAAGGAACTTAGCTTAAAGGGTGATATTGAAATTGGTCATGTGTTAAGTGGTGCTTCGTCGCTCAGTCCCCGTGAGCCTGCTTCTAAAGATGATTGGAAAGTTTTAGGCAAGTTACTGGAAAAGGCCATTAACGATTTGATGAGCATGCGTAAAAAAGAGGGGCTTAATCTTAAAAAGTTTTTGTTAAGCCGTCTTAAAAGTTTGGAAGGGTTTCATCGTCAAATTGCCGATCGCAGAGATGAAGTATTTGTGGTGCAACGCGATAAATTAAAAAAGAAAATTGAGCGTATTTTGGAAGGCGTTACCATGGATGAAGCAAAACTTGCCAACGAAGCCGCCTATTATGCCGAAAAAAGTGATATTTCTGAAGAGTTGGAACGCTTGGCCAGCCATTTTACGCATATGCGCGATATATTGGATTCTGCAAAGCCCTGTGGCCGTCCACTTGATTTTCTCATTCAGGAAATGAATCGTGAGTTTAACACTATTGCGTCTAAATCGCAGGATGCAAGTATTGCCCATGTGGTTGTTTTGGCCAAAAGTGAGCTGGAAAAAATCCGCGAACAGGTGCAAAATATAGAATAATGTCTTCTACCCACAAAAAAGCTCCTCTTATTGTGGTGTCCGGTGCTTCCGGCTCGGGTAAAACTACGCTCTGCCGCATGATTGCCGACAAATTGGGTTATTATTACGGGGTTTCTCATACCACACGCCCTATGCGTGTGGGCGAGGTTCATGGCCGTGATTACTATTTTTTATCCCAAGATGATTTTAAAGCCATGGTGGAAAAGGGCGACTTTTTAGAGTGGGCCCTGGTGTATGGCAATATGTATGGTACTTCACGTGTGATTGTGGACGAACATCGCAAGAAGGGCATGGGGGTTATTTTAGATGTAGATACGGTAGGGGCTCGTAACATTAAAAAAGCCTCGCCGGATGCGGTTCTCATTTTTATTAGTGTGCCCAGTTTAGATGTTTTAAAAAGTCGATTAGAATCTCGAGGTACCGAATCGCCCGAAATGCTGGCTAAACGGATGGGGCAGGCTTTAAACGAAGAAAACTGCAAAACCAGCTACGATTTTGTGATTGTTAACGACAACCTAGAATCTTCCTATAAGGCACTTGAAAAATTAGTGAAAAACGCCGAAAACTAAAGTCTATGCCCCAAACGGCCACACTTCCTATTAAGCTAGACGATATTGTAAGCAAGGTGCGCCAATATAACGATCGCGCCAATATCGATATCATCAACAAGGCTTATGTATTTACCGCCAAAGCGCACGAAGGCCAAATGCGTAAATCGGGCCATCCCTATGTGATACATCCGCTTGAAGTAGCCAATATTTTGGCCGACATGAAGCTGGATGTGTCCTCTGTAGCGGCCGGTATATTGCACGATACACTAGAAGACACCGAAGCTTCTAAAGAACAAATAGAATCCATCTTTGGCCGTGATATTGCCGAGCTGGTAGATGGCGTAACCAAACTTTCCAAACTTAATTTTAATACCAAAGAAGACCGTCAGGCCGAAAACTTTCGCAAGATGATTATTGCGATGTCTAAAGATATCCGTGTGATTCTTATTAAACTCGCCGATCGCCTTAACAATTTGCGTACCTTGCAGTTTATGCCCGAAGAAAAGCAGATGCGGATTGCCAAAGAAACACTCGATATTTATGCGCCCATTGCCAGTAGATTGGGTATTGATTGGTTAAAAGTAGAATTAGAAGATTTAAGTTTTCGTTTTTACCAGCCCGATTCTTATAAGCAAATTGAAAAAAAGATGGCGCGGCTTAAAAGTAACCGCGAAGAGTACATTGCGCGCGTTGTGAAAGAAATTCGCGATAAATTTGAGGGCGATATTTCTGGTATTGAAATTGTAGGCCGCATGAAAAATATTTACAGCATTTACTGTAAAATGGAGCGGCAAAAAATTACGTTTGAGCAAATTCACGATTTGTTGGCGTTTCGCATTATTACGCGCAGTTTGGAAGAGTGTTATGAAGTATTGGGGCAGTTGCACAGCCTGTGGAAGCCGGTTCCCGGGCGTTTTAAAGATTATATTGCCATGCCTAAAAGTAATAATTACCAGTCGCTTCATACCACGGTTATTTGTTTGGATGGCGAGCGGGTAGAGTTTCAGATCCGTACGCAAACCATGCACGAAATTGCCAACAAGGGCATTGCGGCGCATTGGAAATATAAAGATGACGGCAAGCTTGATACCGATTCGGAAGCCACCTTTCAGTGGCTGCGTCAGCTGATGGAGTGGCAGAAGGAGCTCAAAGATTCGATTGAGTTTTTAGATACGGTAAAGCTCGATTTATATACTTCCGATATTTACGTGTTTACCCCACGTGGCGATGTGCGCTCGCTACCGCATAGTTCTACCCCTATCGATTTTGCCTACAGTATCCATACCGACATTGGTAATCATTGTACCGGTGCTAAAGTAAACGGGCGCATGGTGCCACTTTCGCACAAATTGGAGAGTGGGGATGAGGTAGAAATTATTACTAATCCCAAAAAAGGTCCCACCAAAGATTGGCTTAAGTTGGTGGCTAGTTCATCGGCCAAAGCGCATATCCGCCAGCATTTAAAACAAGAACAACGTAAAAAGAGTTTGGAGATTGGTAAAAATATTTTTGAAGACGAATGTGAGAAAATGGGAATTAAGCCTGATGATGTTTTTAAAGCCCATCATTATGGTGATTACACTCAAAAGAAGGGAATTAATAACGAGCTTTCATTATATTCTGCGGTGGCCTACGGAAAAATTGCGGTGTCGTCTATGTTGGAAGAGCTTTTTCCCAATAAAAAGCCAGAAGGTGAAAAGCCGCCGGAGGAAAAAGAAGGTATTATCCAGCGTATTTTTGACAAAGTATCGCAGCGCAATAAAAATGTGGTGCTTATAGACGGGATGGACAATATCCTGGTTACTTTTGCCAAATGCTGTTACCCGCTGCCTGGCGATCCTATTGTAGGGATTATTTCGCGTGGAAGAGGGCTTAAAATTCACCGTACCGATTGTTCACGCATTTTAACCTACGACACCGAACGTCGAATTCAAGCCGATTGGAACAAGGGCTCGGCGTTTACGCGTTCGGCTAAAGTAAGAATTGTGAGTGAAAATAAAACGGGGATGTTGGCGCTGGTGGCTCAAAACATTGCCGAGCGTAAGTTAGATATTACCAAAGCCGTGGTCCGCACCACGCGCGATTTAAAAGCCATCATCATGGTAGAAATTGTAGTTCCCAATGTGCTGGAACTATCTAAAGTAGTTAAATCGCTCCAACGGATAGAAGGTGTTATCTCGGTGGAGCGGGTTTATACGAAGATATAATCCTCTATTCTGTAGTGTATACCACTGGGATAAAGCCTTCTTCAATAATTGATACATCGTCCACGCCTAAATTATCGCAATCACCAACCATGCGGGTGGATGCATTAATAATTTCTTCTGAGTTGCGATTTAAGGCAACGAAATTCAGAGATAGTGAATCGTCACTTATTGTGCCTTCGGTACCATCATAAGAATGTTCTACGGTTTCTGTAGGATTATTTACTAAGCAAAAGTTATCTGCAACTGAAGCATCAAATTCAAAAGCTGTATCTGTTAAGTCGATATTAGACTCTGCAGGAGTAACTTCCTCGATATAATAATCGGCTTGCATTTCGGCCCATCCCAAGGGGACGAATTCCAAATCGCCTGGATAAGTTGGTACAAATTCTTCGGCACTGTTTGTTGTTTCTGCAAAAGTATCGTCTAAAAGATTAAGTTCCAAGTTAATAGGATCGATACGGATACGGCTATAACTGGTTTCAACTATTTGTCCTATGTTATTGGTAATTTGTGAGTAATTGTTATCTGGATTGGTACGTTCAAGGTGGAAGTGCACCACTACGTAATTTTTTGAGTATTTCCGCAGGAGTATAAAAGTCTAAACATTTTCTCGGTCTATGGTTGAGACGATGTTCGACGAGAAGAATATCCTTTTCTG